>CAYXFG010000033.1:0-9912 GCA_964464225.1 uncultured Holosporaceae bacterium | reverse complement strand
GTAAGTGTGGAGGAAAGGGTGCCCCCCTTCCTTAGGAATTCAGGCTGTGGATGGATTACCAGCGAATATGGGATGCTGCCTCGCTCCACAAAAGAAAGGACCGACAGAGAAGCCTCACGCGGAAAGCAGACAGGGCGAACCCAAGAAATACAGCGTCTCATAGGACGGTCTCTGCGCTCCATCACCGACTTAAAGGCTCTGGGTGAGAGGCAGTTGAGGGTAGACTGTGATGTGATCCAAGCCGATGGAGGAACCCGTACAGCAGCCATCACCGGCTCTTATGTTGCCCTTCATATCGCGCTTACAAAATTAGTGCGAACCAAGATGCTATCCACATTTCCTCTGCGCGGGTCTTTGGCAGCGGTTTCCTGCGGCCTTTATGGAAATGTGCCCATTCTAGACTTGGATTTTGAAGAGGACAGCGCCGCTGAAGTCGATGCCAATTTCGTAATGACCAATAAAGGGCAGATTATCGAAATCCAAGGCGCTGGTGAGAAGCGACCCTTCAGCGAGGAAGAGTTTCTAGAGTTGCTAAAGATTGCGAAACTGGGTATCAAGGAATTAGAACAAGCTCAATTAGCCGCTTTGGCCCTATAGAGTATAAAACATGAAAATCCGCTCAGGACAGTCCCTTGTCCTTGCCACGAAAAATACAGGGAAGATTACCGAGCTTCGAGATCTCTTAAGGCCCTTTGGCCTAAAGACCCTTACTTTGGGCGAGTTAGGTCTAAGGGAAGCAGAAGAGATCGGGACTAATATACGAGAGAATGCCATTATCAAAGCCCGCTCCTGCGCAGAATTGTCACAATTGCCTGCCCTTGCTGATGATTCTGGGTTATCGGTGCGGGCCCTAGGCGGACAGCCAGGGGTCTTCACAGCAAATTGGGCGGGTCCCAATCTGGATTTCGGCCATGCCATGGAAAAAATCCATGACGAGCTCCAGCGTCTGGACAGCCACCCCGATGACCGGGCCTTCTTTCAGTGCTGCCTGGTACTGTGGTTTCCCGACGGCACCCACTACATTTTTGAAGAAAAGGTGGATGGTCATCTGGTGTGGCCCCCCCGCGGGACAAACAATATGGGGTTTGATCCCATTTTTGTCCCCCTGGGATCGAAGAAAACCTATGGTGAAATGTCTTTGCAGGAAAAGCAAAAAGTGAGCCATAGGTTTGCAGCTTTTCGTCGGTTTTCGAGGGAATGCATTGAAGCCTGATCTCTTCGGAATTTACATCCACTGGCCGTTCTGTAAATCGCACTGTCCTTATTGTGATTTTAACAGCCATGTACGCCCCCTCATCCATGAAGAAGAATGGGTAGATGCCTTGCTGATGGACTTGGATTCTTTCCACCCTTATACTAAAGATCGCAGGGTAACCAGCATATTTTTCGGGGGCGGAACGCCCTCTCTTCTCTCTCCTTCTTCGGTGGAAAGGATTCTATCCCATCTTTCCACAAAGTGGCCTGTCTCGGCGAAAGTGGAAGTCACGCTTGAGGCTAACCCAACTTCTTCTGAAACCCAGAAATTTAGGGAATTTCGGAAGGCGGGCATAAATCGGTTGTCTATTGGTGTCCAGGCTCTCGACGCTGAAGCTCTAAAATTCCTGGGACGACAGCATTCTCTGTCCCAGGCTTTATCCACGCTTGCGGATGCCGCCGAAATCTTTCCTCGCTTTTCTTTTGACCTCATTTATGCCAGACCAGAACAGACTCTGGAAAATTGGGAGAAAGAGCTTTCCCAGGCGTTGATGTGGGCCAAAGGTCATCTTTCTCTCTATCAGCTGACCATAGAACCAGGAACGCCTTTTTATAGCGCCCATCTACGGGGAGATTTCAAGATGCCCTGTGAAGAAGAAAGTGCACAATTTTACGAGTTGACACATAGCCTTATGGCGGCGCAGGGGTATGAAGCCTACGAGATCTCCAACTATGCAGCCGCAGGGCATCATTCCTTACACAATAAGACCTATTGGACTTACCAGGATTACATAGGGGTGGGGCCCGGGGCCCACAGTCGCCTGACCCTTGAAGGCATTAAATATGCGATCCGTCGTCACAAATATCCAGAACTTTGGCAAACAATGGTTAGAGAAAAAAAAGATGGTGCCCACAAAATTTCGCCTCTCAGCTTACAAGACCATGCCACCGAATCGGTGATGGTGGGCCTGCGCTTAAAGGAGGGCCTTTCCAGGGCACGGTTCTCCCTACAAACGGGAAGGAAGCTGGAACATGTCTTGGGAATTGACAAGCTTAGAGCCCTTGCCCAGGAAAATCTCCTAGAAGAAACCTCCCTCGCCATAGCCCTCACCGACGAGGGCCGGAAAAAGCTTGATGCGGTCCTTGGCTACCTCTTTCCTCTCGCTTTGTAGGGGGTCTTTTTGTGGGTAAAATGCAACGCATCACTTCATACCTCATTTTCTTTAGCCTTCCTCTGATAGCTACTTTCAAAGGCAAGGGTATGATTTTCCCCTACATCTTGCTTTTTCTTTGTTTCGGCCTAAGGCCCCTGAAAAGCTTTCAGACCCGCCCTAGCTTTTCCTCTCACCAGAAAGCCTTTCTTTTCTCAATCTTGGCGTTGGCTCTTTCTACCTTGTGTCAAAATCCAGTGGGGATCCAGCCCCTTGGGCGAGTCCTTGTTCTGGGGGCAATGGGCTATCTAGCCTGGAAAGGCCTGGGGCAACTCCCCCGTCAAGATCTAAGAAGATTCACCATGATTTTTTTCTCTGGATATCTCTTCTATGTGGGTTTCTACGTCTTGGAAATTCTCAGCCAAGGCTTCATGAGCAGGTTGCACAAGCCTTTTCCTTCTTTTAACGCAGAACACTATCTGCGAGCGACTGTTATATTGACCCTCCTAAGCGTGCCCGCAGCCCTTGCTTCTTTAGATTTTCGCAAGTACAAGCCTATGCTTCAATTCTCGTTGGGAGGGGCGCTTGTTTTCATTCTTTTCCACAGCAGGCCTGACGCTGCTCGTCTTGCCGCCTTCGCTGGTATCTTTATAGGCGCTCTGACCTTATATGCCCCTATTTATGGCAAGAGGTCTCTCACGATCCTGAGCACTTTAGGGGTCCTTTCGCCTCTCCTGTTTTTTTATCTCGTCAATGAACATACTCTGGGGGAATGGATGCGCTTGCTCCCCACCAGCTACCAACATAGGCTTCAGATCTGGTACATTTTTTCCTCCAAGATTTTGAATCATTCTTCCCTGTTACAAGTCTTTTTAGGGCATGGATTTGACAGCTCTACCCAGCTTCAAGACGCGGCGCCCCGTTGCGCTTATTTTGATGGGGCGCGCTATGCGCTGGAGAAGCAAGCACCTGTGAACGCTATTGTAAGCACAGTGCCTTTTCCATGGGGAGGGGTGGTTTGCTACCAAGAAACGGCTCTAGGCCGCCACTGCCATAACGGGTTTTTGCAGATATGGTACGAATTTGGGATGGTGGGCATTCTGGCCCTGTGGATTTTGGTGGACCGCATAGGAAAAACCCTGCTTTCTCTCCCCCGAATCCGCGCAGCTGCTGGTTTTACTCTGTTGGCTGTTTATGCTATGTTTTGGTCTATAAGCTTCAACATTTGGCAGAATTGGATGATTTGTTTGTGCAGCATGTCTTTTATCTTGCTAGATAAAATAGGCGGCCTTCGTGCAAAAGAGGGAAAATGACGCGTTTAGAGTTTGAAAAACAGATCCATGACCTGGAAGAAAAAATTGATGGACTTCGCAATCTGTCAGCTGATAACGGTGTGGATCTTGTGCGAGAGATTGTCACTCTACAAAAAAAGACGGACAAGCTTTTAAAAGATACCTATGAAAAATTAAGCCCCTGGGAAAAAGTTCAAGTTGCCCGCCACCCAGGACGCCCACATTCCCTAGAGTACATAAATGAGTTAATCCAAGACTTTGTCGAGCTTTCAGGAGACCGCCTTTATGGAGAAGACAGTGCCATCATTGGCGGCCTGGGAACCCTGCAAGGACGGCCTGTCATGGTTATAGGGCAGGAGAAAGGCCACGATATGGACTCCCGCATGAAACATAATTTCGGCATGCCCAAGCCCGAGGGCTATAGAAAAGCCCAACGCCTTATGAGGCTGGCAGAACACTACAAACTCCCCGTCATCACCCTCGTAGATACTTCTGGAGCCGACCCCAGGGTAGAGGCGGAGGAGAGGGGTCAAGCCGAGGCCATCGCCCGCTCCATGGACATCGCTCTTTCCTTGAAGGTGCCCACGGTCACCGCCATTATTGGGGAAGGCTGTTCCGGTGGGGCCATGGCCATAGCCATAGCCAACTCGGTCCTTATGCTGGAGCATGCAGTGTATACCGTTATTTCTCCCGAGGGATGCGCTTCTATCCTGTGGCGCAGTGCCGACAAGAAACAAGAGGCTGCCGCTGCCCAGAAGATTACAGCCCAAGACCTTCTGAAGTTAAAGCTCATTGACAAAATTATTCCAGAACCTCTGGGGGGGGCGCATCGCAACCCAAAGGTGGCTATACAATCCCTGGGAAATGAGTTGGAAAAACAGCTCAAGAATTTGTCAACCTTCACACCCCGGCAGCTTGTGGCCCAGAGGCGCCAAAAGTTCCTGGACATGGGGCGATCTCTAAAGATTTAGATTCTGCCAAATCCTTTCGTAGGCTTGAGATTCCCGGCAGGTCGCTTGAAGCGTAATGGGGTTTGCTTCCTCGGCACATCTGGCCAATTCCAAGGAAAAGGGGATGCTTCCTAAATAAGGCACTCCCTCTTCCAGAGACTTATCTTTGACAAAACGTCCGTCTCCCATATTCTCCACCAGACCAAGCACGGGCACCCCTAAATCCTTAAAGGCATGCACCGCTTTTCTAGCGTCCAGCCAGGCTATTTGGAAGGGGGTAGAGATCACAATGGCCCCCTCCATAGGGATGGACTGCGCCAGCGTCAAATGGACGTCGCCTGTGCCTGGGGGCATGTCCACCACCAATATGTCAAGCTCGCCCCAAGATACGTCCTTGAAGAGTTGCTTGACAGCCGTCTGCACCAGGGGGCCTCTCCAGATGATGGGGGAAAGAGACGTCAAGTATCCAATAGATATGGATTTTATACCTAGAACTTCTTTGGGGATAAACTTCCCTTCTTTTACGACTGGGGTCCCAGACTCTCCCAGCAGAAAAGGAACCGAGGGGCCGTAAATATCCAAATCCACCAATCCCACCTTTTTTCCCTGTCCAGCCAGGAGGGCGCACAAGTTTACCGAGAAAATAGATTTTCCTACGCCTCCTTTTCCAGCCGCCACGGCGATTACTTTCTTCACCTGTGGCAATGAGATGTATTCTTTGCGCAAATTGTGTAGTATCCTTTCCACTGACAATTATCTTATGCTTGACGCAAATGGACTATAATTCATGTGGCAAACCAGAGCTATTTTTTTCTTCCTCCTATTCGTGAACTTTTCCTGTCCCGCAAACTTTCTTAAGGAGGGATTTTCAAAAGTTGGTGCCACGTGTTTGCCGGCCGTGGTGAGCGTCTCCGTTCTCATCCAGGTCAACAATCAGGAAGAGCTGAAAAGAAGGATGCTCTACCTCTTCACGGCTCCGAAAAGAGACATATTTGGCGCAGAGACCATAAACGGGCCCCAGAAAATAACCACAGCTGGAACGGGCTTTCTTATAAGCCAAGACGGTTATATCGTGACCAACCATCATGTTGTGGATAATGCGCTAAACATTAAAGTTATCATGCATGATGAAAGCATTCTTGATGCTGACCTCATCGGCTTTGACGCATCCACAGACCTGGCTGTCATTAAGGTGAAGTCAGACAAAAAACTTCCTTATCTAAAATGGTCTAATTCGGACAAGCTGAGCGTCGGAGAGTGGGTGGTAGCCCTGGGCAACCCGTACGGCTTGGGAGGGACCTTAACAGCCGGCGTCATATCTTCTTCAGCCCGAGATATCTCGGACCCCAGATTTGGCTTCGAGGCGGCAGTGAATCTCGGAAAAGTGATTCAAACTGACGCCTCCATCAACCCGGGAAATTCGGGCGGCCCTCTCGTCAACATGCAAAGTGAAACTGTGGGCGTCAACTTCATGAACTTGAGCACCTCGGGAGGAAGCGATGGCATTGGCTTGGCCATTCCTTCCAACATGGCCAAAAAAATCACGCAAAACATCATCAAGTATGGTCGGATCCGCCGCCCTTGGCTTGGAACCATCGTGCAGTCTATCACCAAGGAAATAGCCAAAAATATGGGCCTGTCGTCGGACGATGGTGTCATCGTAGTAGGGGTGGCCGAGAACAGTCCCGCTTTCGGGGCAGGCATTAAGCACGGAGACGTCGTCGTGACCCTGGACGGCCAGCCCACCAACCATTCATCAGACTTTGCAAGAATGATTAACGAAATGACCGTGGGCCAAAAAGTTGTTCTAGGGATTTATCGGGCAGGCCAGCATTTGAAACTCTCCTGCGTTTTGCAGGAATATCAAGACCCGAACTCTTACAAAAAAACCATTCAGAAAACCAAAATTGATTTCAGGGACCATTTCGAGTGCCTAGATTTCGATTTCGGGGTCACCTCCCTCACGTGGCAATTCAGACAGCGCGTTCTGGCTGAGGGCCTGAACCTGGATGGTGTCATGATCTCTGATGTTTTAGAAGGCGGGTGGGCTGAGAAACATGGGCTCTCTGTGGGAGATGTGATCCTTGAAGTAAACCGCAGTCCTATTCTGTCCTTCGAGGATTTTGTTAAGAAATATGAAGCGGCGGCCTCCCAGGAGAAACCCATCTTGTTGTTCCTTTACAAAAGTGGAAACAGGGTGTTCATAGCATTGGAGAAAAAGCCCTCTTCCTTGTCTTCCTCATAAAGCCTCTGGGGATTTGAAATGTTAGAGTGAGGATGCTATTATGGGAGGCATGTATGTGTAATTTGGAGTCATAATTATGCCTTTGTCAGCTCGTCCCCGTAAATTCCTAGGCCTCTTCCTATGTGCCCTGCTTTTGCTAACAGGGTGCGCCCGAGATTTAGGCTCGGACGAGTTTACAGATAGCGACGTAAACTCTGTGCAGCAAAGTTACCGAGGAACCATCATTGCCCGGCGCCAGGTGACCATTCGGGGCAGCGACAAGCTAAGTGGGAACAGTGCAGGCCTCCTGGGCGGAGGCGTGGGCGGTGCTCTCCTGGGTTCTCAGTTTGGGGCAGGCCGAGGCCAAGTTGTAGGCGGCGTCTTGGGAGCAGCAGCGGGTGCCCTGGGAGGTGCCTTCTTAGAACGCAGCCTCTCTACTCAAAAAGGCTTGGAATACACGATCGAGCTACATAGTGGACGCGTTATGACGGTGGTTCAGGGCAGCAACCCCGCCCTCGAAGTGGGGCAATCTGTGTTCGTCTTGGTACCGACCAGCGGACGCCCCCGGGTCATTGCAGATGCTTCCGGTTTTCAAGCCTCCCCAATCCGCACTCACCCTAGAACTCACTCAACAAAAAAGAAGAGCTCTTCCCAACGCAGTTACGCTCCTGCCGCTTCTCCCAGCCTTGACGCTGTGGACGCTTCCCACAACGATCGATACGCTCGGGAACAGCTGCACAGCTCGTCTAGCACCCTTCCTGTTTCCGTCACCGTGAATAATAATTAAAGACTTTTTCAAGGCTGTGTAGTATAGTTCTCTTTTGCCTCTTCTAGCAGGCAGGCAATGTCTCTCTACATCTTTTTTTAACCCCTTGGATGGGCACAGCTTGTGAAGAAAAAATTTTTTAAGCTTCCTTTCAGCATTTGGATTTTAGGCTTCACGGGCTTTCTTATAAATCTTTCCACCATCATGGTGTTCAGCCAGATGCCCATTTTTATGAAGCTAGAACTGGGCGCTTCCGAGCATCTTATTGGAAGCATCGATGGGGTGGTCGAATTCATATCACATCTCATGCGTATTGTAGCGGGCCCTCTAAGCGACCTTCTTCAAAATAGAAAAGTGGTCATAGGCTTTGGGTACGGGCTTTCCACTCTAGTAAAGCCTTTGTTTGCACTTTCCTCTTCTGTCGGCATAGTCATTTTGATTCGCTCCCTAGACAGGATAACCAATGGCCTGCAAGCATCGCCCCGGGACGCCCTTATCGGAGACTTGGCGCCTCCACAAAAGAGAGGGGCTTCCTATGGGCTTTCCAAATCTTTAAAAACAGGTGGTTCAGTGGTGGGAGCTGCCCTGGTTGTATGGATCATGACCGCCTCCCACAATAACTTTCGACTTTTGTTCCTGTGTGCCTTCGTGCCCGGGTTAATTGCCTTAATCTTATTTATCTTTGGTGTGAAGCAACCCAAGCCCAAGGGGAACTTTTTCGTAGGCAACCAAGAGAAAGCTGGGATTGAAAAAAGAAAAGACAGCCGTACCGTCGTTTCCCTTCTTAAGAGCATCCGGTGGAAAGCCTTTCTGGAGCTAAAAACAGGCTACTGGCGTGTCCTCAGCCTGGTCGCTTTGTATGAACTAGCGCACGTTGGTGAAACCTATTTGACCTTCCGTGCCACTGAAGTAGGCATCAAGATTGCTCATGTCTCTCTGGTCATGCTAGCCTTTAATTTGGGTCAATTCTTCGTCTCTTACCCCATCGGCGTCCTGTCAGACAAATTTAAGAGGTATACTATTTTAATGATGGGGTTCTTGTTTCTGGTGGTGGCTAACACGCTCCTCATTGTTGCCAGTTCTTCTTGGATGGTCTTCTTAGGGGTCTTTTTCTGGGGCGCTCAAATTGGCACATCTCAGAGTATTTTTGTAGCTATGATCTCAGACGAGACGCCGGCCCACCTGAGAGGAACTGCTTTTGGAATATTTTACCTAATAATGGGCGTGGACATCATGATCGCCAGCAAAATCGCTGGGATATTTTGGGACCAGGGATCTCATTATATTTTCCTGTATAGCCTGATAATTTGTACTCTTAGCATAGGTTGGTTATATAGGCTTCGTAAGAAGATAGACCCCCATCAGCCCAAACAAAAAGCTTGACAAGTCCACAATAAGTGTGTGCTTAATGGGGGGATGACTACTCTATTTAAAAGTTATTCTGTATTAAAGTTTTCCCGTACTATCACTGCGATATCACTAGATCTCCTTTAAATACTTACCTGCCTTAAATCGAGTAACCCCATCCCATGCATCCAATAGGGGGTGCATGACTAATGAAGTAAAGGACTAAAGTGATGACGATTGGAACAGTAAAATGGTTTAACACTACAAAGGGCTACGGATTCATCCAGCCTGAAAATGGTTCAAAGGACGTGTTTGTCCATATTACCGCTGTAGAAAAGGCCGGGCTTTCTAGCCTACAGGAAGGCCAAAAGGTAAGCTATGAGATCGCCGTTAACAAAGGCAAATCTTCGGCTGTAAACCTTAAAACTCTTTAGAATATTTGGCCCTCCGTTTTTGCCTGCAGGCGGAACGGGGGGGCCTTTCTAATCTAAACCAAAGGCCCTTTAGAGGCCCTGCCGGGACTTCTGACGGCTCGTGGAAAACTACCTCCTGATTGTCAGGACCCCATAACCCCCTACCTGCGCCTGGATCCAAATATTTCCGGATTAACTATGTCGAGATTCTTTCCTGGAGATGGCAACCGATGCACAACGAAACGGAAGCCCCATAAGATCTCCGAGAGCCGCAGAGGAGAACAGTCTCTTCAAAGCCAGACTTCGAAATCCTTATTTCTTGCTCTTCCCCATCATTTTCTTAGCCTTTTTAAAAAAATTGAAGGAATCAGGTTGGTTCTCGTCTTCAGCTGTGGCTTCATTGAACTTATCTAAAATGTCCCGCTGCGCTTTGGTCAAGTTTTTAGGGATTTCAACCCATATTTCCACCACCATGTCTCCTCGGCCCGCCCTGCGAAAAATGGTCATTCCTTTATCTCGAAGCCTGAATTTTTCACCGCTCTGAGTGCCAGCCGGGATTTTTAAAGAAACTCTCC
>CAYXFG010000032.1:0-9942 GCA_964464225.1 uncultured Holosporaceae bacterium | reverse complement strand
AGGCCGTTGTCATGATGCCTCCCGTCACATTCTCTGCGATAACCGTCACGTAAAGATGGGGGAGAGACAACCCAGCCCTGGCCAAGAAAATGAAGCATCCATTCGCCAGAACATGAGACAAGGCCCCTGCAAGGAGAGTTTTATAAATCCCCAGCCGGGCCGCCAGGGCCCCTCCCAGGAACCCTCCTGCTATGCTCATCCATACCCCGAAGGTTTTTGTAGCCGTCCCGATCTGGGTGCCCGTAAAGCCCAGCTCGCTATAAAAAACAGTTCCCATTTGACCTATAAGATTGTC
Organism: uncultured Holosporaceae bacterium; assembly: GCA_964464225.1. Classification (GTDB taxonomy): domain Bacteria; phylum Pseudomonadota; class Alphaproteobacteria; order UBA7879; family UBA5542; genus CAYXFG01. Next base: position 9,647 of record CAYXFG010000032.1, on the reverse strand, counting down.
CCCTAGCTTGTAGAGCAGAATAAAGGTCAGGGAAAGACCCCACAATCGTCCAGAAAAAAAGGACCTTAAAGGGGCGACGATGAGTTGTTTAAAGGTAGGGTGAAAGCTGAGATCCAAGATTTGTAAGTGAGGCTCTGAAGCGCTCAAAGTTGCCCCCAATCCAACCGCCATGAGGCCTGCCATGATGCTGTAGACCGTAGACCAGGCATAGTGGTCTGACAGAGAAAGGGCCAGGCCTCCGGCGACCATCATGCCCAGCCTATAGCCTAGGACGGCTATGCTGCTTCCCGCGGCATAGTCTTCTTTCTTTAAAATCTCCACACGATAAGCGTCAATGAGGATATCCTGGGTGGCAGATAAGAAAGTGACGCCCAGAGCTGCGACCGCTGTGAGGAGGAGATTTTCTTCGGGATGACTCCTGCCCATGCAAAAAATGGCAATGGCTAACAGAGATTGAATTAGAAGCATCCAAGATCTGCGCCGGCCCAGCTTTTCTGTGAGGAAGGGCAATCTAAGTCTATCAAAAAGAGGAGCCCACAAAAATTTCCAGGTATAGGGAAGGCCAACCAGGGAAAAAAGGCCAATTGTGGACTTTTCCACGTGAGCTGTTTTGAACCAGAAAGCCATGGTGGAAAGCGTGAGCAAAAGCGGAAGCCCACTTGAAAAGCCAAGGAACAGGATGATCCGCATATCCTTTCGTACAAAGAGGCGCAACACTTCAGAGATTTTTTCTATCATAGAGTTACTCTACGTGAGGCAGATAAAGTCCTCAAGGAGTTTTCTGCCTGCTAGGCGGGGGGCGGGGTTAGGAGTTCCAAGGGTGCATCTTCCTGTTCTGGAGGCATCTTCCAAGTCTCTGAGCCGCTCCCAGCTTTGAAAACAGCTGGCACTTTTTGCCAAGCCGTGCTATAAGCACCTTTTGGATTTATTTTATGACAGACATTCGTAACCTTGCAATTATTGCCCACGTAGATCACGGGAAAACCACCTTGGTAGACGCGCTTCTGCATCAGAGTGGCACCTTTCGTTCCAATGAAAGAGTGGCCGAGCGTGCCATGGACTCCAACGATTTGGAAAAAGAGAGGGGCATTACCATTCTTGCCAAATGCACATCCGTTGAATGGAATGGCAAGCGTTTTAATATTGTTGACACCCCTGGCCACGCTGACTTTGGGGGTGAGGTCGAGCGTATCCTAGACATGGTGGATGGCGTCATCATGCTGGTGGACGCAGCTGAGGGCCCCATGCCTCAGACCAAGTTTGTGCTGACCAAGGCCCTGGCCCAAGGTCTTAGACCCATCGTTGTGGTTAACAAAATAGATAGGTCTGATGCGCGTCCCCAAGAGGTGTTGGACGAGGTTTTTGACCTTTTCTTGTCGTTGAATGCAACGGATGCTCAGCTTGATTTTCCTATCTTGTATGCATCTTCCCGCGAAGGCTGGGCAGTGCGCGACCTGGAGGATCCTCACACAGACCTCACGCCTCTTTTCGAAACCATTTATAGCCACGTCCCAGCTCCCCAAGTGGATGCTCAGGGGCCTTTCAAAATGCTGGGGACCATCCTGGAATATGACAGTTTTGTGGGACGTATCCTTACGGGGCGTATCTACGGTGGCCGCATGACTCTCAACATGCCCGTCAAAATTCTGAAGCCTAACGGTGAGGTGCGGGAACAGGGGCGCATTTCCAAAATCATGGCTTTCCGAGGCTTGAATAGAGTTCCCACAGAATCTGCGGAGGCGGGGGACATCGTTACCATCGCGGGTCTGTCCGAGGCCACCGTGGGAGATACGATCGGGGCCCCTGACGTCACCGAGGCCTTGAAGACTATCCCCATTGATCCGCCTACGCTCGCCATGACCTTTTCGGTGAATGACTCTCCGCTGGCAGGTAAGGAAGGGAAAAAACTAACCTCCCGCATGATCCGAGACCGTCTGATGCATGAGAAGGAGATCAACGTCTCCATCCAAGTCCAAGAGACGGAAAATAAAGAAGCATTAGAAGTTTCCGGCAGAGGCGAGTTGCAGCTGGGCGTTCTGATTGAAACCATGCGTCGAGAGGGATTCGAGCTTTCCATTAGCCGCCCTCGTGTGCTTTATAAGAAGGACGAGACCACAGGTGACAAGCTAGAGCCCATGGAAGAAGCCCAGGTAGATGTGGATGAACCCTATGTGGGGGTGGTGGTCGAGAAGCTTGGACTGCGTAAGGGCGAAATGACCAATATGCAGGCCATAGATGGCGGCAAGGTAAGGCTTACCTTCATTATTCCTACCCGCGGCCTTATTGGCTACAGAAGTGAATTCCTGACCGATACTCGAGGCAGCGGCGTCATGTGCCGCTCCTTCCACGGGTACGCTCCCCATAAAGGAGAAATCTCGGGGCGCCGCAACGGTGTTCTTATTTCCACAGATCAAGGAAAGTCGGTGGCTTACGCTTTGTGGAACATTGAAGAACGGGGGATTCTTTTTATTCATCCGGGGGAAGAAATCTATGCGGGGATGATCATAGGCGAGCACGCCCGTCCCAACGACCTGGAGGTTAATCCTTTAAAGGAGAAGAAACTCACAAACGTAAGGGCCTCCGGCAAAGATGAAGCTATCCGTCTGACGCCCCCAAGAGAGTTGACCTTGGAACAGGCTATCTCTTATATTGAGAGTGATGAGCTGGTGGAGGTAACCCCACGCAGCGTTCGCCTACGTAAATATCACCTAGACCCTAACCAGCGGAAGCGAGCTGAAAGATCCAACTCAGTCGACTAGGCTGTTTCCCTTTAAGGAAGGCAAGTTTGTGCGGCACTACTTGAAGACTCTCTTCCAAGAATGTACATCTCCTCGGGTCCTCAGTGTGGGTTTTTTGGCCATCCCCTATGGGATGACCTTTTTTCTAATCGTATTGATTCCCCAAGCCTGGCTAACAGATGTTGGAATTTCAAATACCAACATTGGGCTTTTCGCCCTCGTAAGCTTGCCTTATGTTCTCAAGTTTTTGTGGGCCCCTCTGGTAGACATTGTGAAGCTTCCCTTCCTGGGGCGTTTTGGACAGCGCCGCAGCTGGTTGCTCTTTATACACCTTAGCCTGATGGCGGGATTTATTCTTCTATCAAGCATTGACCCCCAGCAAGAGCTTTTCTACATGAGTTGCATCTGCTTTGGGCTGGCGTGTCTTGGTGGATGCCTATCGTATTGAAGTTTTAAGCAAAAATGAGGCGGCTCCGGGCATCAGCATGCTGATCTTGGGTTATCGCCTGGGGTCTATTTTGGCGAAAGCAGGGCCCTTGTATCTGGCCCAGTATTACAGCTGGAAAGCTGCCTATGTGGTTATGGCAGCTCTCACCAGCATCGGCATCGTGGCTACTATTTTTAGTGTCGAGCCTCCAGCCCTGGGCCGTCGAAAGAAAGTCTGGCTTTTGGTTGCGGAGCCTTTTCAGGAATTTTTCCTGCGTTCCTCTTTATGGTGGCTGGTTCTGGTTTTTGTGATTTGGTACCGATGGGGGGATGCACTTCTGAACACCATGGCGTTTCCCTTTTATTCAGAGGTGGGCTTTTCAAAAGCCGTGGTGGCTTCGGTTACCAATGTATTTGGGGTGTGGGCCAGTGTGCTGGGAAGTTTTGTGGGCGCTATAGTCTTGAGAAAGACCGATATCTTCAAGGGACTTTTCTTTTGTGGCCTCTTACACACGTTGTCCCATTTCATGTATATTCTCGTGTTTTTGGAAGGGCCCGATGTGTTTTTACTGTATAGCTCTGTGGCCCTGGAAAATGTGACGGGTGGGATGAGTACCACCGCTTTCTTCCTTTACTTATCCCGTCTTTGTAAAATGGACCTGGCAGCTACACAGTTTGCGCTTCTCACCTCCCTTTGGTCGCTGTCAACGCCTCTCTCCTGTGGAGGGGGATGGATAGTGGATCGTCTGAACAACAATTGGATGGGCTTCTTCGGGTTCGTGATTCTGGTTTCTATTCCACCTCTCATGGCCATTCCTTGGCTTAAAAGATACGGCCTGGGGAATTCGGGCGTGGAGCTCAAAACCTAAGAAGCTTTTATTTCGCTGGGGCTTCTCCGCTATTTCGCATTTTTTTTAGCAGAGGAGCGACGGTGGCCACGATTTTCTTCAGGTCGTCTGGCGGTGTGTAGGACCAGTTTTCCAAAGCTCCTTCAAACACCCTTAACCGGCCTGTTTTCTCCATATTTTCGAAGAACTTATTAAATCTTTCGCTTCCCCCATCCAGCTCTAGAAGGTAGACAGGTTTGCCTGTACTGACAGCTTCGGATACCATGGAAATAGAATCATTGGTTACAAGAATATAATCGGCTAGCCCTAAATATCCATAGTAGGGGTTTTCCCCTAGTTCGTTCCATAGATAATAAGAAGTATCTCCAAGGGAGGCTTTAAAAGCTTGGAGAGCATCTGGGGGAGTACGCCGGGAGGGTGTAATGAGAAGGCTGAAAGGATGTCTCAGGGCTAATTGTCGAATTTTCGTCCCATAATATTCCATCATCTCGGGTGTCATGGAATGGTGCCTGCTGTTACCGCCCAGTAAAACCGCCACCCAGGGACGGGGGGACAGAGGCGGTAAAATCTTGCTCCACTGCTCGGCCTCTGCCTTGAGACGCGCGGGTGTAACGTTATGCAGGGCGCCCTCAGTCTGGATTATATTAGGGGCTTTAAGGTCGTCATGTCGGGGAGCAATTACTAGGTCAAATTTGCTTAGGTTCATATGAGGATTTTGAAGAAACAAGGTCAAAACTTTGTCCCCTAAAATCTTCTTTAGGTAGGCTGTAGGCGCCGCAGCTGCCCGACCTCCAGCAATGATCACTTTTGGCCAGGGCTCTTCAAGGGCGCTGCTCTTTTCGGGATCCAGGGCTGATAAAGGGTTCCAAATCAAAAAAGAAGGCACCCGGGACCAGAACGGCTTGGGCTGAACAAATTTCATAACGGGCTCAAGCTTCAGGGCTTCGGCCAGCGCCACGCACTGCTTTTGAGTTCCAATCTTATGGTCTGCAAGGACCCAGGTTTTTAATGTCATGCCAGCCTCTTCTCTTTTTTATTAGATAACTTTTGGCACTCCGCAGCAACACTTTTTCTCACGGGTTGACCAGGGATTGAGCCCAAGAGGGTGCTACGAAGTTCCTTTGAGAGCGCGTACGGCCCCCCGCAGAGTCCGGACCTCTTGTTGGGTAAGACGGGCCCTTTGGAAAACACTCCTCAGATTCCAGACCATTTTCTCTTTTTTATGGGCAGGCAAAAAAAATCCAGATTCCTCCAAAGCCTGCTCTAGATGGTCCAACAACAGAGAGACATCCAATTTGGAAGCTTCCTCTGAGGAACGATTCTTGCAAGAATGAGGAGGCAATGAGAGCAGGCGCCCCCATTCGTAGCAGCAAATGGCTACGGCGTGGGATAGGTTGAGGGATCCAAAAAGAGGGGACGTAGGAATGTGGATCAGGGCGTTGGCTTTGGAAATTTCTTCATTGGAAAGGCCAGCATTTTCGGGTCCAAAAAGAATGCCCCAGCGCTCGGGCAACGTCTGGCCCACAGCTTCAGAGGGTATGAAGACACTTTTCTCCATGCGCCGTGGCCGTACAGTCGCTGCGAAGACATAGTGGAGGTCAGCCATAGAAGCATCTGTATCATAATAAACTTGGGCTTTATTAATAACCTGCGAGGCGCTAGCAGAGGCCAGAATAGCTGAGGGGTTAGGCCATAAATCCCGCGGGCAGCTCAACCGCAGCTCTGAGAGGCCGAAATTCGCCATGGCACGGGCCGCTAGCCCTATGTTTTCTCCCAATTGCGGGCGAACTAAAATAATAACGGGGGGGGTCATAAAGCTGTTTCGCGGGCGAAGGAGGCGCGCCGCAAGCGGTCGTTAAGGGCGATGCCGACCCCCGAGGCGGGGATGGGGGCTATGGCTATGCCCTCATAGAGTGACCCTTGATCTGCTTGGTGGAGGCAAGCGAATAAGTTGGCAGCCGCCTCCATCAGATCGCCTTTTTCACTCAGGTTAAAGTGGGCCTTGGGCGCAGGGCCGAACCCAATGTAGCACTCTCCAGCCTGAGGGGAGAGGGCGTTTATTCTTAAGGGCAGGTGGGGTGCATAATGGCTGTCTGTTTGACCAGGAGATAGGATCTTCTTATCTTGGCTGAAGGACAAGGGTGCTCCAAGACAAGATTCTAAATCTTCCAAGGTTAGAGCGCCAGGCCTCAACAGGGTGCAGCCAGAACCCAAAACGGAGACGATGGTGGATTCTATGCCTTTTTCACAAGGCCCTCCCTCCAGAAGAAAGGGGGACTTGTGCGCCAAAGAATCTTTCGCGTGCTGCGAGGTTGTAGGGCTCAGATGGCCAGACTTGTTAGCGCTGGGAGCAACGAGAGGAAAATCCAGCAGGCTTAGTAGGGCTTGTGCCATAGGATGCGCAGGTACGCGCAGAGCCACTGTGTCCAGACCTGCCAAAGCCAGTTTCGAAACACCAGAATGGGGATTAAGAGGCACCACCAAGGTCAGAGGCCCGGGCCAGAATTTTTTCGCCAAAAGACAGGCAGTCTCGCTAAAAATGCCGTACTTCTGTGCCTGTTCCTGATCTTTAACATGCACAATCAGAGGGTTAAAAGAAGGCCGCCCTTTAAGAGCGTAAACTTGGGCCACAGCAGAGTCGCATAAGGCATTAGCTCCTAAACCGTAGACAGTTTCTGTGGGGAACACTACGGGCCATCCTTGCCTTAGAAGAAAAGCCGCTTGGTGAAGGGGAGGAAGGTGGGGATCAGAAATCATGGGCTAGACCGGTGGTGCCCAAGGGCGGAATCGAACCGCCGACACACGGATTTTCAGTCCGTTGCTCTACCGACTGAGCTACCTGGGCATTTTAAATATATCCTGGTATAATCCAAAACTACTTTAATGTCCAGGCCTAGATCCGGGCCACCTGGTAAATTCCTCAAGGGCACAGGGGTTTTTTGCACAGAACGCCCCCTGTGAGAGGGGCAGGTGCACCTGTGGTTTCGGGGAAGGTTATGGGCAATCCCCGCAGGGACCTTATGGCCAGAAAAGCAAAAGCTTGGGCCTCTATGAAATCCCCATGGAAACCATAGGCCTCCATCCCATTTACAGGGATGGGTTTCAGGAGCTCAGCCAAACGCTTCCTCAAGGTTTGGTTGTGCCATCCCCCGCCGGTGAGAAGCCATTCACCCACAGGTTGGGGGAAGAATTTTTGGCTATCTACAATGGACTGAGCCGTCATTTCAAGCAGGGTAGCAGCCCCATCTTCCGTGCTGAGGCAACTGGTATCCCCAAGAACTGATAACGTAAAATCTCTAAGGTCCAGAGATTTGGGGAAGGATTTCGAAAAATAGGGATTCTTCATGAAATTTTGAACAAGATCAGGGCGGGGGTTGCCTTTGGCGGAGATCTCCCCATGGGGATCAAAAGGTAAATTAAGGCGAAGCTTTATCCAGTCATTAAGTAACCCGTTCCCAGGCCCTGTATCGAAAGCTAAAATTTCTCCAGACGGCCCCAGCCAGGTCACATTGGCCACCCCCCCGATATTCACTAGGGCAAGCGGCTTGTCCATGTCTTTTGTTAAGGCCTGATGGAATACAGGGACCAGGGGCGCTCCTTCACCTCCCTGTTCAACATCATTGAGGCGCAGGTTATAAATGATGTCTTTGCCTATCAGCTCTGAGAGAAGTGCCGCGTCACCAATTTGCCAGGTGCGTGCTTGTGCAAACCGAGAAGGGGGCTGGTGCAGAATAGTATGACCGTGAAAGCCCACCAGGCCAACTTCCTGTGCTGGAATACCTGTGTGCTTTAGGAAAAGAAAATAAGCCTCAGCATGAGCACGGGTCAACTCTTCTTCAATTTTAAGAATGTCTGGCGAAGCCCAGGTCTGGCCCAGGATTGAGGAAACCTTTTGGGACAAAGAGGGCGCGTACGGCACGGTTATGCCCGCGGAGAACGCGTAGATTTCTTCTCCATCGGTTTTGATGGCGGCTACGTCAATGCCATCCAGCGAGGTGCCACTCATCATCCCCACAGTCCACAGAAGCTTTGACAGAGGCGTAGGACTTTTTTCCATAAGACGCCGCCTCTCTATATCTTGTAGAAGATATGGTTGTCGATGGTAGCGAGTTTTCGTGTAGGGCTGCCCGTCTCACCCCAGGAGGGGCGTACCTGTCGGGCGTGAAAGTGATTGGCCCCTCCCGTGATATCTGGCGAAAGCAGGGCCTTTACCGCGATCTTGTAGGCTTTCTTAAAGTCTTGGTTTTCAAACGTGACTTTTTTAACCAGGGTGTAATTGGGATCTTCTGGGTTCCAGCAGGAGAATTGCTTTTTTTGCAGGACCACCTGCTCAACACTCCGGGGCCACCTACCTCGTTTGTCTCTTACGCGATTCAGGACTACATGGGCCACAGCCTGTCTGGAGAAATCAGAGTTCTCCCCCCGCGCCTCTCCATATATGGTACGCGCCAAAAAATCTACTTCCTTGGGCGTTAACGAAGCTGCAATACAACCCTCCAAGAGAGAGGAAGACCGGCCTTTGTCATTTTTTTCTATTTGAGCTTCCAGAAGGTGGGGCAAGAAGCCTTCATTTTTCGGGGCCACTTTGGAAACAAGTTTGGAGTAAAAATGAACGGCTCCAGGCCCCAGCGGCATAATGATGGCCAGGATAGTCAAAAGAAAAAAAGGGAAAATAGGCGCAGGTGAGAGCCGTGGACTTTTCAAAGAAGGCCAAGGTCTGCCCCTTTTCAGGTTAAGTGCCTGTATTTTTCTCGTCTCCAAAGTTACGTGCCTTAGAATGATCTAACTTCTTTAACATCGGGGATATAATAGCGCAGCATGTTTTCAATGCCGGCCTTCAAAGTCATGGTAGAGCTAGGACAACCCGAACAAGCGCCCTTCATCTTAAGATACACTATCCCGTCCTCAAATTTTTGAAGAACAATGTCACCGCCATCAGAGGCCACTGCTGGCCTGATGCGAGCCTCCAGAAGCTCTAGAATCTGTTGTATCGCCTCTTTATCGTCGCCTTCCACTTCTTCGGCAGTCTGAAGGCTCTGAGGCTGGGTGATAATTTCTTTGTCACCGGAAAGAAACTCCATGAGAATGCCGATCACATAAGGCTTCAGACGATACCAGTCTGCGTCCGGGGTCTTGGAGACCGTAATAAAATTTTGCCCCAGAAAGACGCCTGTGATCGCGGGGTCCTGGAAAAGCTGGCGCGCGAGCGGAGAACTGCTCGCTGTCTCTGGGCTGGGAAAATCTACTGGAACATCCACGATGGGAAGCTCGGGAACAAATTTTAAGGAAAGGGGGTTGGGTGTCTCTTCAGTCCTGATAAACATCTCATTTCCTCTTCTCGATTAAAGTGGGTCAGGGATCTAGAGGGTTGGAGGCCTCACTATACGAGAATTCAATAGTCTAATCAAGACATAGGCGTCCTCTAGCGTTAGGGAGCCCTTTTACGACTTGATGAGGGAATTCACCCATTCTACGATTTTGTTCTTGGACTGGGCTCCTATTTGAGTGCCCAGGGGATGACCTTTATGAAAAATCACCAGAGTCGGGATCGTCCGAATGTTGTAGGTGCTTGCTGTGACAGAGTTTTCGTCTACATCGATTTTAAAGACCTGAGCACGGCCTTCCAAATCTGTCG
>CAYXFG010000031.1:0-9963 GCA_964464225.1 uncultured Holosporaceae bacterium | reverse complement strand
TTAAATTGAAGCGAATCCCTGGCAGTTACATAGGTGGTGAAATGGTTGACAGGCTTAAAGCGGATACCACTGATCCTGTGACTGCCTGCTTTCAGTCCAAAACAGGAAAATTTCTGCAGAGCGTACGGGGATTTTGAGTTGATCCGTAGGCTTTTGTCTATGCGGCATTCTTCATAACTGATTTCATTGAGGGCTTTAAGGTCTTCATTTTTTTTATCCTCTTTGGAACAGAACATATCCACCGACACAGCCACGTGTAATCCAAAGTCTTTTACAATGGTGTCTACATTGAGAAGCGTGCTCCATTTACCCAGAAGATAAGCTAGCATATGCTGATCCGAATCAGGCACTGGCAACAAAATTATTCCAGCTAAAAATTTTTCTTGCCTAGGATTAGCTTTTTCATCAGAAGAGTTCTGGTTATCGACCCCCATGAGAGAGTCAATCAAATATTCTGAACCCATAACATGTTCATCTTGAGTTAATTTACAAGTCCAAAAACCAGAAGCAGAAGATTTGTAAAAGTGAAATCCTTGTCTCTCATTCTTGAGTGAAGGAAGAATATACGGCCACGGCAGATTATCTTCTTGCCCTTCGAAGATCCGACCCTTGTCAAGAAGCATAAGCGTATATTCCTGAGGCGTGGGGTGTCCTGTTTTCGAGGCCTTTTGTCTTGAAGAGGAAAGAAGATGGGAGGGTGATCCAATGGGGGGCGTTTGTTCTTCAGAAGAGCAAAAACTTCCAAAGCCATGAAACAAGAAGAGGACAGCTAAAAAGGCAGTTTTAAAGTTCCTCAGAATTCCCTGACCCCTGGTAGGAAGGTTGCCTTTCCTTGGGCGGAAAATCTTAGTATTCTTGAGATACTGGGCTCCAAGGAATAAAGGCGTCCCTAGGAATAGGCTCTGCATATTTACACCGCTCTTGGTTATCTTGAGTAGGCTGGTCGCATAGGGAGTACTTGCAAAAAAATCCCACGTAATCTAGCAATATATCTCTTTGCACGAATCTTTCAAGAAAACCATTAGAAAAACAAAGAGATTTTCTAATGGAATTTCTCAAAAAAAAACTTTAAAGTTATGATGAGCGCGGTATACGTGAGGAGAATAAAAATGCGAAAATTTCTGCTTCTTATAGGATTAATGGGATGTGTTATAGGTTTTGAGCAGGGCAGGTGTTCATTTTTAGAGCGAGAGCAGGAAACCCTTCGTCAGGAAGTCACCGCAAAGACGGGTTATCGTTTTAAAAATCTCAGCCATTTGAATGACAGCTTGCAGGTGGGGACGGACTCTTTCAGAAAGCTTGAGATTTTGGGCGATGCCATTCTTTACAAGGTGGTAACAGAGTGTCTGTTTGATTATTTTTCGACTGTGCAGAGTCTTCACGAGGCTCGGGAAAGCTATAAGACTAATGAAAATCTTTCGCGAGTTTTCATGAACTTGGGAATGACTAAAAATCTGCGCCAGGGGCAGAGCACTTTAGCTCTCACGGAGAATCTTAACCACTTTTGGGGTTCGGCTTTGGAGGCTTTGATTGGCGCTGTTCATAAAGACAGCGGGAATGAGACGGCATCCAAGGCTGTGATCCATACCCTTTTTCCAAATCTGCCGTCTCAAGTTAAACTATCTTCAGAACCGTCTTCTTCTGTTTTGGCTGCTTCTCTTCTTCACAAAGCAGCCTCTGGAGAGGTCAAATCTAACCATTACTATAGGGATCAACTGAGCAAAGCCTCCCAGGGGAAAAAAATTCTCTACAAGCTTAACGGTGCAAAAAATGAAGTAGTGCTATGGATTAATAGTACCAACGTGCTGCAGCTTCCCAGGACACAGACGGGCAGCAAGAAAAAAGTCGGTAAAGCAGACAGGGAACGCTTGGCTAAAACCTATTTGGATCGCAACCCTGGAAAGATCTTGGAAACATTAAGAGAGGCAGACGCGATTCTTACAAGGGGTCTTCCTACCGCGCTCAAAGCCTCGGCTGGGACTGATCATGCGGCAGCCCTAGACCACCTCCTTAGACAAAAAGAAATAGAGCCCTTTACCTATAAAAAATTGCAGGGTAGCCGGTATGGGCTACAAATCAATAAAACCAAGGAAATTCTTTTTGAGGTCCAAGCCTCGACTAAAGGAGAGGCAAAGAGATTATTAGGTGAGAAGTTCCTCGAGTCCCTTGCACACAAGTCTTGAGAGAGGTGCTTTTTCTTAGGTCCGACCAGGGATCCTTGAAGTCTCCTAAGGACTACGATTCGAGTTTGTAGATTTTTGCTTTTATTTTTTTATACTCGAAAACAGACCTAGCCCTGGCCCCGCATTCGCGGAGAAAATCTCCCTCATCTCTTGTGTGGACTAAGATCAGAGAACCAGCTTTAAGATCCGAAAATGAGGGAAAAAAAGTAGCGTAGACTTCCTTCTTTTTGGCGTAACTTAGGTCATGACTTTGAGAGTTTACAATAGGCACGGGTTTGTTAAAATAGAAGGACAAGGGGAGGGCATCCTCAAAACTTTTGTAAAGAAAAAAGTTCTTGCCTTCCAAGGGGAACTCACCCATCCCAGGACGTAAAGAAAACGTAGACTCATATTTTTTTGCGTAAAACAGTCCGCTCGCCAGGAGTCCCAAGGAAACAGCCACGCCTCCCACAAGAATACCCCGACGATATTTCGCGTTTACAAGGCGCGCCCCCATCCAAAGGGCCATGGGAGGCATACCCGCCATCATGTAGTAATTGGCTTTGGCCTTGGAAATACTAAAGAACAGAAGGAAAACCCCGAACCAGACCCATAGGAATCGATTGAGAGAAGACGGAAGGCCGCTCTTCTGTCTTGCAAGAAAAGGCAATAAAAAAGTCCAGGGCACAAAGTATCCCATAAGACGCGGCAAATAGTAATAAAGAGGTCCCCGATAATAATCTCTGGGCAAACGTTGGTCCAAGAACCTCAGGAAGTGTTCATTTATAAAATAAAACCATGCAAAGTCCGGGTCACGTTTGCAGGCCAGAATATGCCATGGGCAAGTTACGCCGATGAAAAGGAGAATCCCCAGAGGATCTAACAGGCGAAGTACCAGAGAAAGCTGTCTCTCGACGGCTAGAAAAACAAGGATGAGAAGACCTATCAGGACGACCGCCACTAGGCCCTTGGAGAGTACGCCCAAGGCTAGGGCTGCGTAGAAAAGACGACAGTAGCCAGAAGATTTAGTCTCATAAAATTTATAGAAGAGAAGGGCACTGGCCGTTAAAAAGGTGGTCAGCATACCGTCAAAAAAAACCATGCGTGAAAAGAGGAAGAAGGCGCTGCTAGAAGCCAGGATCAGTGCGGAAGTCTTCCCCCAGTCCTTCTTGCCGAGAGAGCTGCCAAACCACACAAGGGAAAGGCAAGTCCCTAATCCCATAAGCGCAGGCGCCAGGCGCGCAACCGCGGGGCCCTTGCCGAACAGGTAAAAACTTGATGCTGTAAGCCAGTACAGAAGGGGTGGCTTTTCCAGGTAAGGGACGCCATTTAAATGAGGGATGACGAAGTCCTGGCCTGCAACCATCTCCCATCCTATTTGGGCATACAAGCTTTCGTTGTTGATGAGCAAGCCATAAGAACCCAGACCAAAGAAAAAGAAGATTCCCAACACACCATAGAACAGAAAGCTGGAAAGAGAGCTCTTGTTTAAAAACATGGAGAATCCTGCAAAAATTTTCTCAAGAGGGCGTAGGCCTTGTTCACCTCTTTCAGTTTGTCTTCATATAATTTCTGTATTTCTGAGGGCTGTGCTGAATGGACATCTGGATGGTATTTTTTTACCATCAGCTTGTAAACATACCTTAGTTTTTCGGCGTTTGTTGGCCATTGCGCTTCCAAGAGTATAAGAGCTTCCTGAACTTCTGCCGGAAGGGTTGGGTTTGCCGGGAGGTCGGGGGCCTGGGTTGTGAAGGCTTGGAAGAAGGGGTCTTTATACATAAAGTGAAGACGTTTCTGCTGTAAACTCATGGGCCATGTGGGTTGCCTCCACACTATATCCTCGCTCTGGCTTTTCTCCATCTCCTTCCAGGACATGCCAGCATAGAAGTTCAGAGAGCTGTTGTGCGCCTTTATATGTTCCGCACATAGAAAAAAAGGCGGGCGAGCCTCATTCCTGGGGTCCAGCGCCTTGTAAAGGCCGGGGCCTGTGCACCCCTTTGTTGCACATGAAGGAGAAGACGGGGGGGATCCAGCGGGGCGGGGCCCCCTTCCGAATAGAGCAGATTTTTTCCGAGGCATTGGGGTGTCATACCCTAGACGACAACTCTTGACAAGCCACATTCACTTCACATTTATTGTATTTGGCTGTAGAATAACACAATGTAAGGGTCCTGAGCTTACCAGGACATATTTCAGAGAACAGCATGATTTTATCTGTATTTTTCCTTCTTCTTAGTGGTGCTTCTGCCATGGCAGGCACAGCTGGCACGCCCTCTGTTTCCACTCAACAAGAAGCAATCCAATCTGAGCAAACCCAGCAACAGCTCCAACAGACGGATCAGCTTTCTCAAGCAGAGCAGGCCCTAAGCATCGAGCAACAGACATTGCAGAATATTCAAAACAGGGAAAATTTTGACGCCGCAGCCCTTCCCCTAAGTGGCGGAGCAGAGGACATGGATTCGGAAGGCGCAGTCATTCCCGCCAGCACCAATTCTGAAGATGCAACGACACAAGAGAAGTCCAGCATAGAAGAGGTTGAAAAAGCGCGCCACAGCACAACTGTACTTCCTGTGAAGGAAAAAACGCCGGAACAATCCCTAAAGAAATCTGAAGAAAATTCTAGGCCTGAGGTTTCCAGGGAAAGTGGTGGCGTTGCGGCCATAAGCATTCAAGATGCCATGGAAGGCGCTTACAAACTAAGCCCCCTCATGCTGGCGGAGTATAAGGTCAAGGGGGCTCAGAACACATTGATAAATGCCAAAGCGGGCTGGCTTCCCACGTTGTCAGGGACTCTGGGCTATAATTATACAAGCACGGCAACAAAGCTAGGGCACCAAATTCAAAACTCTAGTTCAGGTCAAAGAATTTCGCAGAAGCCCACCGCAGGCCTTACCCTTAATCAAAACCTCTATAACTGATGCGCAACTCTGGCGACGGTTAAAGCTGCAGAAAAAACTTTGGAATCAGCTGTGGCAGGCTATTACCTGGAAGAACAAAGCATTCTTCTGGCAGCCGTTCAGGCTTACATAGAGCTAAGCGCTGCCCAAGAAACGTATCGCATCAAACAAGCCTATGCCAAGGTAGCTCTTGAGAATTTTGAGGTAGCACATAACCGCTACAAGTATGGAGAGCTCACCCGGTATGATAAGGCTTCGGCCGAGTCCAAATTGGAAAAAATAAGGGCTGATGTAGTGTCTGCGCTTTCCAATGTGGAATCCGCCAAAGCCGCCTTTATAAAGCTTACGGGCCTCGAGCCCCGGGCTGTTTTGAACAAGCCTTCTGCACCCGAGAACCTGCTTCCTAAAACGAAGGAGGAAGCTATAAAAGAGTGCTTAAAGCATAACCCTAGTATTCAACAAACAGAGGCGGCCGCCGCTTCTGCTCAGCTTTCAGCAGATCTTAATTATAGCCAGATCTTGCCGTCCTTGGCTCTGACAGCAGGGGTTACAAAGTCTCTCACTGATACACGTGGGTCTGGGGCCGGTGTGAACAACAAGGGCCTTGCGAATACGCGGGCGGCCAACGCCGGGCTGACGCTTACAGTGCCTCTGGATTTGGGAGCAGGCCAATCGTCCATTAGAAGCGCCAAGTATACGGCAGCTCAGCAAAGGCTCCAATCCATCATTCAGAGAAGACAGGTTATGGAACAAACGAGCCAAAAATGGGACAAGTACGAGGCTAGTCGTGCCCAGATTAAACAGCTTAAGGCTCAGGTAAATGCCTCAAAAGTAGCTTTGGAAGTAGTTTTAGAGGAGTATCTAGCAGGCACTAAAACAACTTTGGAGGTTTTGGTGGCGGAGCAAGACTATTTTGAAGCCCAGATCAACTTGGCTGTGGCCGAACAGGCTTCCGTGTTTAGCGCCTACGAGCTTCTGGCCAGCATGGGCATCTTGAGAGCCTCTAATCTTGGACTGGCCGTTAAGGTGTTCAGCGCGCCCGCGTCCTATAAGTCCATGAGTTGGTTCGGCACAGGCATCGATCTTGACAAGAGATTCGATGAACAGGTCGAAAATAATCTGCGCATGGCTCAGTCGGAAGCGATGAAATAATGACTCAGATTACAGAAAAAAACATTGAAGAGATCATGAGTTCTATCCGCAAGCTTATGGAAGCTGAAAAGGAGAACAGTGAAAAAGAAAATGACCGTTCTTCCTCTAAAGCACCTTTCTTTAAGACCGATCTTAAGGGAGAGAGGGCTTCTGCGGGCAGGACTTCAGGGCGGCCCTCTGGCCCGCAAGACGGTTCTGACGAGGTTCTAGTTCTGACAAAAAAAGTGCCGCCCATGGAGGGGCAGCCCAGAAACCCCTCCAAGGAGAAATCTCCCCTTCGTGCACCGCATGAACAGCCCGATCCTGCCTCACCATCTCCCTCTCATTCTCCTTCCCTGGATTCGGACCTCTTAGACCGCATGGTAGTCGAGCACATCAAACCCCTCATCCATGAGTATGTTCAAAAGCATCTCCCCTTCCTCATTGAAAAGATGGTGAGAGATGAGATGATAGGGTTTCTACAGTCAAATTTCTCTAAATCATCCGACGATCGGGGAGCTAGATAAGAGGGCTGAAGGCGCTTGGACTGCTTTCGGCATATTGACAAATGAATTCCCGGAACGTATGGTGATTGGCCTAGTGTCCCTAAAGTTTTGGGGAGATGAAGGTTCAGGACCCCAATCATGGATTGGGGCTGATTTTATATTTTCTAAGACAATGCAAGGGTTAAATTTATGTCGACAGTGAAAAATACTCAGGACAAGCAATCGCAGTTTAGTGGACTTCGTGCCGCTTTGTGGCCAATCCATACCTATGAGCTGAAGAAATTTCTCCCCTTAGGATTCATCATGTTTTGTATCCTTTTCAACTATACCTTGTTGCGTGATACCAAGGATACGCTGGTCGTTAACGCGGCGGGTGCCTCTGCGCTGACTTTCTTGAAGCTCTACTGTGTCACCCCGGCCGCGGTCCTCTTCGTCATCGGGTATTCCAAGCTAACCAACATTCTAAGTCGTGAGAATGTTTTTTATGCGGTCATCACACCTTTCTTGGTCTTCTTCGGTTTGTTTGGCTTTGTCATTTATCCCAACTTAGATCTCCTGCATCCGTCTGCTGAATCAATTGCTTCCCTTCAGGCAGCTTATCCTCACTTTTCAGGTTTTATTGATATCTACGCTTATTGGGCCTACTCCCTTTTCTATGTGTTAGCAGAAATCTGGGGCAGCGCCATGATTGCCCTTATGTTTTGGCAGTTTGCTAACTACGTGGTGACCATAAAGGAATCAAAGCGTTTCTATGGTTTGTTTGCGGTGATTGCCAACGTGGCTCTGATCTTCTCGGGTCAGGCTGTGGTTTTCTTTTCAAAAAACATTCAGCAGTATTATGCGAGTAAGGAGATAGCGTGGCAGGTCTCTCTCTATTGGCTGATGGGGTTTGTAGTATTCTTTGGCATCTTGACCATGGCCATCTACCGATGGATGTATGTGTCTGTGCTTTCGGACAAGCGCTATTTCGACCCCGAGCTCCATGACAACTCTGGCAAGAAAAAGAAGGAAAAGCCTTCTCTTATGGAAAGCTTCAGGCTTATCTTGCGCTCCCCGGAACTAAGGTTTATCGCCATCCTTATTATGGCTTATGGAGTGACCATTAACCTTGTGGAGGTCCAGTTCAAGGGGCAACTCAAATTGTTCTATGAAGGCGATAAGGGAGGCTATAACGCCTTTATGGGATGGTTCTCGACCCTTACAGGTATCCTTACCATTATTTTCGGTCTGACCATAGGATCCAACATCCTACGTCGCGTCAGTTGGTTTAAGGCAGCCGTTATCACCCCTTTGGTTATGACTGTGGGTGGCGTTCTCTTTTTCCTCTTCATCTTCTCTCAAGAGATTGCAGCTTATGTTTTGAACAACTTCTCATTGACGGCGGTGGCAGCTGCCAGCTTCTTGGGGGCGGCCATTGTGGTCATTTCCAAAGCTGTAAAGTATGTTTTGTTCGACTCCACCAAGGAAATGGCTTACATCCCCCTCAACGATGAGCTAAAAACCAAGGGTAAGGCCGCCGTGGACGTTATAGGAGGGCGTGCTGGTAAAGCGGGAGGCTCTCTCGTTCAGAACGTACTCTTCCTGATCCTAGCTACGAAAGATGTGGTGGTCGTAGCGCCCTACGCATTCTTGATCTTCTTAGTGGTTTGCGGCCTTTGGCTGTTGGCGGTGAAGGGCCTTTCCAAGCGCGTGGAAATTGACGTCAAGAACCGAGAAATACAAGACAAAGAAATAGAAAAAGCCAAGAAAATCTAGGGCCTTGATGGGATCTTAAGCTGCGCCAAGAGCCTCTAACGGCTCTTGCGCCTTAGAGATTGCAAGGAAAAGTTTTAAAAGTGGACGGGGCATTGTATACTCGTTTTCATGATGAGACTCAGGTTTTTATTCGCAGCCCTCGTTTTCGGTTTTCTTAGTCTGCAAGCTAGCCCCTCCCTCAAGCAAGGGGCCGTTATTCGGGATGCGGAAATCGAACAGATCCTTCTGCTTTACCTGGATCAGCTTTTCAAGGCCGCTGGCTTAAACTCTGCAGATTTGAAGCTGTACGTTCTCATCGACCCCGAAATGAATGCCTTTGCTACGACCCAAAGCACCATCGTGGCCTACTCTGGGTTTATTACGAAAACGGAGAGTCTGGACGAATTGGTAGGGGTCCTGGCGCACGAGACTGGGCACATCGCAGGACATCATTTGGTCCGCCACAGTGAAGCCATGCATAGAGTCCACCAGACAAGCCTCCTGGCTACCGCGGCGGGGCTTCTGGCAGCCCTAGCCTCGGGGCATGGAGAGTTAGCTCCAGCGCTCAGCATGGGGCTTAGTGATACAGCTGTAAGACATTTTCTGTCTTACAGCCGCGGCGAAGAGGCCAGCGCCGATCAGGCGGCTCTAAAATTCTTAGACAAATTGTGTTGGCCTGCTGATGGTCTTGCACGCTTTTTTAAAAAACTCTCCTCCCAAGGGTTGTTATCTTCCAACATCCAGGACCCCTATTACCAAACTCACCCCGTGACCCGTGAGCGCGCTGCCAGCATTGAAGCGCAGGCTCCCTCCTTATGCCGACGGGGCTTTCCCCCCGAGTTTGAAGAGAAATTCCAGAGACTGAGAGTAAAGATGGATTCTTATCTCACACCTCCTGCAGTCATTTTGCAAAAGTATCCTGGAGAACAAGAGTTGAACCTGTATGCGCGCTCCATCGCTTACTATAGACTTTCTCAATTTGATGCCGCTCTCTCTTTGTTGGAAAAGCTGAGGGCCCGCTCCCCACGAAACCCTTTTTATTGGGAACTGACAGGCATAGTCCTTTTTGAATCTGGAAAGGTTAAAAAATCTATTCCCTGTTTCGAAAAATCTCTAAGTCTTTACCCTTCCTCCAGTTTATTGATGATAGCCCTGGCCCAGAGCTATATCAGTCTAAACGACCCTTCTCTCCTGGGAAAGGCACGAAAGCTGCTTAAGGCTTCTCTTGCGAAAGATCCTGAAAATACCATGGCTTGGTATTATCTTTCCATTGTTTGTGGCCGTCAGAGGGATATGGCCTCCATGGCTCTGGCCCTGGCAGAGAGAGCCTACATCCTGGCAGACTGGGAGACGGCCTACCAACAGGCACAGAGAGCTCAACAGCTAAGCAGGAAGGGGACAACGCAACACCAGCGTATTTTGGATCTTAGAGACGATATTGAACAGCGCAAACAAGAGAAGAAAAGAGATGGCAATTAGTCAAACCGGCGATTTGAGGGCGTGGTTGTGCGATATGGGTGTAGATGCCGACTA
>CAYXFG010000030.1:0-10450 GCA_964464225.1 uncultured Holosporaceae bacterium | reverse complement strand
TAGATGTTCTTCAGATCCCTGCTTTCTTATGCCGACAAACGGACCTTCTGGTCGCTGCGGCCAAGACCGGTAAGGTGATCAACGTCAAAAAGGGTCAATTTCTGGCCCCCTGGGACGCAGCTCACATCGCGAAGAAGATAGAAGGTGCCGGCAACAAAAATATTATTCTGTGTGAAAGAGGCGTAACGTTAGGGTACAATAGACTGGTCGTAGACATGCGCTCCCTTCCCATAATGGCCAAGACCGGTTGCCCGGTGATGTTTGACGCCACCCACTCGGTACAAGAGCCAGGAGGAGCCGGCCCCTCGTCAGGGGGACAGCGAGAGTTTGCTCCGGTTCTGGCCCGTGCTGCCACAGCCATTGGAATCGCCTCTATTTTCCTGGAGACCCACGATAACCCAGACACTGCTCCCAGTGATGGTCCCAATATGATACCTCTCCAGCAAATGGAAAAACTTATCAGACAATTAAAGCAGCTAGACGAATTCGCAAAAAATCATCCTATTTCCTTACCTTAACCCCAGGAGCTTGCATGTTAAACTTCACCTCCATCAAACGCATCCATGGACGCCAAATCTTGGATAGTCGCGGCACCCCTACCCTTGAGGTGGAGGTGGCCTTGGAAGATGGATCACGTGGCAGGGCTTCCGTGCCTTCGGGAGCCTCTGTGGGCACCCATGAGGCTGTGGAAAGACGAGACGGCGGCCCGGCTTTTGGAGGCAAGGGCGTTTTAAGGGCGGTAGAGTCGATCAATCAGGAAATACAAGAGGCTCTCTTGGGAAGAGACGCCTCCTCTCAGGCTCATATTGATCATTGCCTTATAGAGCTGGATGGAACACCCAACAAACACCGTCTTGGTGCCAATGCCCTTCTGGCGGTAAGCCTGGCCACAGCGCGGGCGGCGGCTTCTAGCTATGATATGCCTCTTTATCGCTACTTGGGAGGCGCACAAGTCAGGACTCTCCCCACGCCCTTGATCAACGTTCTAAACGGTGGCCTGCACGCAGATACCGGCTTACAAATCCAGGAAGTCATGATGGTGCCTGCAGGGGCAGAGAGCTTTTCACAGGCCCTGCAAATGGGAGCAGAAATTTTTCAGCATCTCAAGGCCCTTCTAAAGGAAAAATCCTTATCCACCAACGTGGGAGACGAGGGGGGGTTTGCTCCCCAAATCTCCAGCGTGGAACAGGCTCTTGATCTCCTCCTAGAGGCCGTTGCACGATCTCCTTACAAGCCAGGTAACCAGATCTGGTTTGCCTTGGATGTAGCAGCCACGGGTCTTTATGAAAAAGGAATGTACCGGCTTGATAACAAAAAGTACACCAGTGATGAACTCGTCGAATATTATAAAAAACTTACCGAGAATTACCCATTGTTTTCAATAGAAGATGGCATGGCAGAGGATGATTGGGACGGATGGCATGCGCTTTCAACCGAGCTTGGGGAGAAAACCCAGCTGGTAGGAGATGACCTATTTGTTACCAATCTTCAGCGCATTCAAAAAGGACTGGAATGGGGGGCGGCCAACGCAGTCCTTATAAAACCCAACCAAATTGGCACCTTGACTGAAACCTATGAAGCCGTCCATTTTTCCCACACTCACGGTCTCAAAACCGTAATGTCTCACCGCTCGGGAGAGACAGAAGATTCCATAATCGCAGACCTGGCAGTGGCTTACTCTACCCAGCAAATCAAAGCAGGCTCCCTGTCACGCAGCGACCGTGTTGCCAAATACAACCAGTTGCTGCGCATAGAGGAAGAGATGGGCTCTTGCGCCGTTTACAGCGGAAAGAGCTTGATTTCTACCATGCCAAAGGCCTAGGCCAGCATGGACAGGAAAATCCGCTATTATGCTTCCAAGCTGTGGTTTTTTATAATTTCTGTTATACTGCTTCTATATTTTATCTACCACATATTCAGTGGCAACTACGGCTTCTTCGCTTGGCGTCACCTGGAAAAGGACCTCCAAGAAAAACGGATGCTCCTGAACAGTTTGGAAGAGCAACACAGGAAGCTGGACAACAAGGTCAGCCTTCTTAAGACCGAGCACATAGATCCCGACATGCTGGATGAAAGAGTCCGCACGATGCTAAATACCGGGGCTGAGAGTGAAATAGTGGTCCTGAATTAATTTTCACCAAAGGTTTATGAAAATGAAATTTTTAACCTACGCCTTTTTGCTTATTTCCCTTCTCTTGTCACCTCAATCGTTTGGCACAGAGAGAGATTCTAACCCCCCTGTTATTCAGAGGTTTTTTGGAGACAGCCCCAAGGTGGGACAGGGAACCGTTTACAAGTTCGTAGTACCGGCCTACGATATTAGCCTCTGGTCCCATCCGTTGCCTTGGACTTACGGATCTCTATTTGCCCTAATGGTAAAGGTAAGATGGGATGCCACCCAACAAGAAATGGTGGATTCGACCCTGGAAGCCATGACGCGAACCGAAGCGGCGGAGGGCCGGCCTCTGTCGGATGAAACCCAGCGAGAGTACAAGAAAATTCTCCTTTCCTTTTATCCCAACCTTCAATCGAAAGACACGATAACCGTCGTTTATCATCCAGAAAAAGAGATTCAATTCTATCACAATAACAAGCTTTTGAAGACCGTGCACGACATGGCATTTGCCAAGGCCTTCTGCAATATTTGGCTGTCGCCCAAGACAAAATTCTCTTCGGCTCGTGAGGACCTTTTGAATCTCTAGGGCGGGCACCCCTCCGCCTCACATTTAAGGGGAGCGCACTGTTCGCGCAATCATAAGGAAGGCCTTTTTCAGAAGGTTATTTTTTGTTATTGTGAGGAACGCTTCCCCTGGAGGTTCGAACGCTTATGTGAACCCAAGAGGGGGAGGATACTTAGGCAGGGTGCCGGGGGCTGTGCTGGAACCGGAACTGTATTTTTTGCAAGGAGAATTTGAATAATGGCTAAAACCTCTGATCGTCCCAAGCCCACGGAGGGCGCCACTACCCAAAATGGCAGTGGATCTCTTTTAACCAACACCGTCCACTACATAAAGGATCTTTCCTTCGAAAACGTAGGGATTGTGAAAAATCTTTTGCAGCAGTTGCCGGCTCCTGAAATCTCTATTAACATTCAAGTGGAAGTAAAAAAAATGGGGGACCACCTCTTTGAAGTCCTTCTCGTTACAGAGGCTAAAGCCTTGCAAGACAAAGCTACGCTTTTCCTGGTGCAGCTGACCTACGGGGGGCTTTTCTCTGTAGAATCTTCTGTGCCAGAAGAGCAGAGAAAACCTTTACTTTTGATCAATGCGCCCGCTCTCCTCTTCCCCTTCTGTCGACGTGTTGTGGCCAGTACGATTCAGGACGGTGCCCTGCCTCCCCTTCTATTGAATACCATTGATTTCGCCAGCTTGTACGAACAGCAAGAAAAAACAACTTCCAATTAAATGTAAGTCAAAGGAAAATGCTCGACGGAGGCCACGAGACTTACAAGCACTTTGTTGGTGAATGGAGAAGCGACTATAGGGCTCTCGTGCGAACCCTGCGGTTTATACTGCCTCATTTTCTTTTATTCTTATTTTCCATCCTTTTTATCACCTCCACAGTCCTAACGGTGTTGTGGCTGGGCTACGGCCTCAGGCAGCTTATTGACCAGGGCTTCTCTTCCTATGAACATTTAAAAAACTCGGTGCTGATCTTAGGGGGCTTTGTTACCGCCTTAGCCGCATCTGGATATGGGAGGCTCTATTTTGCCTCTTTTTTGGCAGAAAAGGCTTCCCTTTCTCTACGCAAGGCGCTGTTGGAAAAGCTTTTATGGATGGATGCCGGCTTCTTCGAAAAAAACATGGTGGGGGACCTTCTTTCAACCCTCATCCATGATGTATGGCTTATACAGACTCTCATCTCACAGACCATACCGGCCATGATACGAAATCTCATGATCGCAACGGGGGGGGCCGTTTTCCTATTCTACAGCAACAGCAAGCTGGCCTTTATCATGTGCTGCATCTTCCCTGTGGTTTTTCTTCCCTTGCTCATCTTTGGTGACTGGACCCATCGCACGCGAAAAAAGCGGAAAAGCCACATTGCTTCGGCCAGTGCCCTTATTGAAGAAGCCCTGACAGGCATCAAGGTGGTGCAAGCCTTTAACCGAGAACACTTGGAAGAAGAGAAAATCCTCAAAGAACTGAAAAAAGGAGTGCTTTCGGCAAAACGCCACATACGACTTCGCTCGCTTGTAGCCTTCATTATTATTTTTTTAGGCTTTGGGGTTATAGCCCTTATCCTATGGGTGGGAGGGACAGACGTCCTAAACCATAAGATGACCACGGGTCAACTGACTTCTTTTATTTATTACTCCCTGGCAGTGGTAGGATCTCTGGGGACGCTGGGAGAGATGTGGGGTGACATTCACAGAGCCAGCAACGCAAGCAGCCGCATTGAGAGTGTTCTAAACGCCACCTCCTCTTTGGAGCGCTCCCCTCGGCTTTCGGCCGCCACATCGCCAGCACCCTTACATGTTGTGCCCAAAGGCTCATTTATTTCTTTTAAGAATGTCAGCTTTTTCTACCCTAGCAGCCAAGAAACAGCCGTTTTAAAGAACGTAAGTTTTGAGATCCCACCCGGTGCAAAAGTCGCCATCGTAGGGCCATCAGGCGCTGGCAAAACCACCATATTTGAACTGCTCATGCGCTTCTACGACCCTCAAGAAGGCCAAATATACCTTTCAGGGGAGAACATAGAATACATGAATATAAAAAGTTTGAGAGAATGCACAGGCCTGGTTTCTCAGGAAAGCCTCTTATTTTCAGGCTCTATCTATGACAACATCAGCTTCGGACTTGAGGAAAAAACCAAGGCCCAAGTCTTAGAAGCAGCTCGGGTCGCCATGGTTACAGAATTTACCGACCACTTACCAAAAAAGCTGAACACGCCGGTGGGGCCGCGCGGCATGGCCTTGTCAGGGGGTCAACGTCAGAGGATAGCCATAGCAAGGGCCCTGCTGAAAAATGCCCCCATCCTTCTTTTGGATGAAGCTACAAGCTCCTTGGACATCTACCAAGAAAGCCTCATACAGAAAGCTCTAGACCACCTTATGAAGAATAGGACCACCCTCACCATTGCCCATAGGCTGACCACGGTTGTGAAGGCTGACCTCATCATTGTCTTACACCAAGGAACCATAAGCGCCATAGGAAAACATGCTGAATTATTGAGGAAGTCGTCCCTGTACCAAAAACTAGCACAGTTGCAATTTTTAGAAACAGATCCTATATAGTAGTCAGCAGGAAAAATTTAACCGGCAAAGTTTTTAATTTTCCAAAGACTTAATGTATACTTAAAAATATGTTTCTGGAGAAATTTTATTGTGATCGATCAATTTAAAGGTATTTCTGAACGCTTCTCTGCGAGGGCGCGCGATATACCCCAGTATACGAACAAAATATTTTCCAGTTTTTCTAAAATCAACTGGCAGCGTTTAAAGCCATCGTGGTCCTCCTCCACTCTTTACTTCATAATAGTCCTTCAATTCTTAGTTCTTGTAGGAGGCGGCCTGGTTGGTACCTGGCAGTATTTTAAGTTTGTAAGTAGCCTTAAAGGCGACATGAAGAGGGAGATTCCAAAATCTATTGTAGAAGTTACACCGGTCGAACAGGGCACTTTTGAAACTTTTACCTCCACGGTGGGCACCCTCAAAGCCGCTAACTATGTAATCATTCGGCCTGAAATGGATGGCAAGGTAAAAGAAGTCTTGTTTTTAAGCGGCGAAAAGGTGGCAAAAGATGAGATCCTTCTTAAGCTGGAAGATGCGGTGCTTGAAGCTGTAGTGAGAGAGGCCCGGGCCAAGGTGGATCTATGGAAAAGCAAAGCCCAGCGAGCCAAAATCCTCCATGAGAAAAAGGCGGGCACCCTTAAAGACAAAGAGGAGTCGCTTTCACAGTACATAGGGGCCCAAGCTGAATTAGACAGGGCCTTGGCCAACCTGGAGAAAACCAGGATCAGGGCTCCCTTCGATGGCACGATTGGCTTCAAAGATGTAAGTATTGGAGCCTACGTCAAGGCGGGCGAAGACATTGTTACCCTGGATGACACCCATAATGTGAAGGTTGAATTCCGCTTGCCCGAGAACATGCTAGACAAAGTCAGCATAGGGAATAAAGTGAAACTGGAAATCGACGGTTTTCCAGACAATGTCTATGAAGCATCCATTGAGGCTATAGATACGAATATCGACCCCCTGGGCCACAGCCTGAGAGTAAGAGCAAATCTGGACCAGACAGAGGATCTCTTCAAACCCGGTCTGTTTGCAAAAGTAAAAGTCTTGCTCAACGCCCATGAAGATGTGCTCCTCGTCCCGGAAGCTGCCTTGGAAAGCCGAGGAACTCAAGAGTATGTTTATATCGTAGTAGACGGTGTCGCCAAGAGAATGCCTGTTAAAACCGGGGGCCGCAACGGGGAAAAGGTAGAGATTCTTGCAGGCCTTGAGCCGGGACAAAACGTCGTAATCGCCGGCCAGATCAAAGTGCAAGACGGGTTTCCGGTCATTCCTGTGCCGCCTAACGTTCTCAAGAGATTCTAGTGTCACTTTCGCAAATCTGCATTAAGAGGCCTGTTTTATCCATTGTAATGACCCTATTGATGGTGATAGTGGGGGGCGTAAGTTACACCTATCTGCAGCTACGTCAGTTCCCACAAGTGGATAAACCCGTTATAAGCGTCACCACCACCTATGAAGGGGCGAGCCCCAAGATAATCGAGACACGCGTCACAAAGCCTCTAGAATCAGCTCTATCGGGCATTGAAGGTATTGATTTCATCACGTCAACCAGCGAAAGCGAAAACAGCAAGATTAACTTGCACTTTAAGCCGGATAGAGACATTGATGCCGCTGCCAATGATGTGCGGGACAAAATCGGGCGCGTGAGGATGAGGTTGCCCGAAGGCGCGCGAGATTCCATCATCAAGAAATCGGATGCTGACTCAGAGTCTATCATATATCTAGCTCTTTATTCGGACGACCCTAAGATCGACGTTGCCTCACTGTATGACTACACCCACCATTACCTGGAAAATGAGCTGGAGGCCATAGGAGGGGTCGCGGGCATCGACCTTTTTGGATCCAACGGACATGTTGTGCGGGTTCATTTAGACCCCACCAAAATGGCCGCTTACCGCATCACTACTCAAGATGTGTCCACCGCCTTGAAGCAACAGAACGTGCACATTCCCGCGGGCCGCCTGGTGGGGGATGACCGCGAGTTTATGGTAACCACGGCCGCCAACCTTAAAACTATTCAGGACTTCAAGAATGTTGTCCTTCAAAGGGAGAAAGGTTATCTAGTAAGACTAGAAGACGTTGCCTCCGTAGATTTTGCCTCTTCAGAAATTCGAAGTCTAGCTCGGTTCAATGGGAAGCCAGCCATCGCCATAGGCTTGGTCAAAAAATCCGTAGCTAACCCCCTGGATATCGCAAAAGAACTGAAAGCACTTTTACCCACTATCCGCAAGAATCTACCGGACCACTACCACCTGGATATTGCCTACGACAAAACCATTTTCATCAACCACTCCATAGACGAAGTCTACAAAACATTCTTCGAAGCTGTTTTCTTCGTTTTCCTAGTCATTCTAATCTTCCTGTGGTCTTTTCGGGCTACCCTTATCCCTTTGGTCACCATACCCGTTTGCATCATTTCGACTTTTACGCTTCTCTATATTTTTGGCTTCAGCCTTAATACGCTAACTCTGCTGGCCATAGTTCTAGCCATCGGCCTGGTTGTGGATGACGCTATCGTGATGATGGAAAACATTTACCGCTACCTGGATATGGGAATGACCCCCCGGCAGGCTGCCCTCACGGGAAGTAAAGAGATCAGCTTTGCAGTCATCGCCATGACATTAACCCTGGCAGCGGTTTACGCTCCCATAACGCTCTCTCAAGACATGATCGGTAAATTGTTTACGGAGTTTGCGCTTACGCTGGCAGGCGCTGTCCTTATATCTGGATTCGTGGCCTTGACCCTCTCCCCCATGATGTGCGCTTACCTCTTAAAATCTCATGCTGCCACCGCTTCGGTGCGCCTGCCCCCGCACGCTACACGGTGGCAAAAAATCTCTCACTCCCTGGAAAAAAGACTTCAGGGTATTGCCTTTGAGAAAGGCTACAAAAAACTCGAAGCCAGCTTTGAGGTCACCCTCCGTAAGGTTATGGGTATCAGGGGGCCTCTGCTGGTCAGTGCTTTAACTTTTTCCCTTGCTGGTCTCATTGTAGGCCTTAAGTTCACCCCCAGTGAACTTACGCCGGACGAGGATCAAGGCATCATCAATGCAGGGGCCATGGTGCCCCAGGGGGCCACCGTTCAGTACATGTCCCGTTACATGGAGCAAGTTGAGAACCTTCTCAAGAAGGTGCCCGAAGTGAAAAACCAGCTATTGCTCCTTGCACCTCCCAATCCCCTTATGTTTAACCTGCTGACCCCTTGGAAAGACCGTAAGAAAAGCAGTAAACAGATTATTGAAGAGCTCCGACCACACATCCGTGAGATTGCAGGGATTAATGCTTACCTCTCCCCAGGCTCCAGTATGCTAGGGGGAGGAGGCCGTAACGAAGATACCATCCAGTTTGTTCTTCAGACCACCAAGTCACAGCAAGAGCTGGACACAGCTTCCGAGATCCTGGAATACGCTCTGAGAAAAGCCCGAATCATCCCGTTCTTGAAGACAGACCGAGGGGAGGATACGCAAGAATATATCGTAGATATCGACCGGAACAAAGCTGGGCTTCTGGGTGTAGAAGTCTCAGCCATCGGAGAGACTTATGATACCTTCATAAGCGGACGCCGAGTAACTGACTACAAAAAGGAGAGCGAGCAATTTGATGTGATTGCCTCTGTCAAAGGTACCGAAAAGCGCTCTCCCACCGACCTTTCCAACATGTATGTCAGGGGGAGAACCCGTGACCGAGAATTCATGGTCCCCCTCGCCAACGTGGTCCAGCTTAAGAAAGAGGTCATACCCATTCAAATCAACCACTACAACCAGCTTCGCTCGGTGACCCTGGGAGGCGAGCTTTCTGCGGGATATAGCTTGGGTGAAGCTGTGGAAAAATTCCAGACCCTAGCAGCGGAAGTTCTGCCTGATGGTATTCGCGCAGATTTTTCAGGCTCTACCCAGCAGTACCTCAAGGCGCGTTATACCATATACCTTATCTTCGGTCTTGCTCTTGCTTTCATTTTCCTAGTCATGGCGGCCCAGTTTGAGAGCTTTACAGACCCTTTCATTGTTATGTTCACGGTGCCTCTCTCTCTGTCGGGCGCCATCATCACCCTTAAATTGGTGGGAGGCTCGATCAACATCTACAGCGAGATCGGCCTTATTACTCTCATAGGGCTTATCACCAAGCATGGGATCTTGATAGTAGACTTTGCTAACAAGATTCGGGAAGAAAACGAAGGGCTATCCAGGATTGAGGCTGCCGTACAAGCCACTCTTTTAAGGCTACGCCCCATTCTTATGACAACCGCCGCCATGGTCTTGGGAGCAGTACCCCTTGTCTATTCCAGTGGAGCTGGAGCTGAAAGCCGCCGGCAGATCGGCTGGGTCATTTTAGGGGGTATGCTTATTGGAACTCTGTTCACTCTTTTTGTCATTCCCTCTATCTATTCCTATTTGGCCTCCACCGGCCGGAAGTACAAAGATTCTCCAAACTGAAAGGCCTCGTAGTATGCATGAAAATCTTCAGGATTTTTCTCTGAGAGGCCCTCTGTTGAAAAACCCTGAATTTCAAGGGAAGTCAGCATTAAAGTTATCTAGCTGGGCTGGTGGGCAAAAAGAAAACGTGGAAAGAAGATGAGATTCAATCGAGAGAATTTTTTTAATTTTATCAAAACGCCTTCCGAGACTGAGGCTTTGTACAGTGACTCTACCGCCTATTACCTTTCTTTATTCGACCTTCACTACCCCCGGCAAACCTTCCCCAGCTGGAACTGGTGCTCTTTTTTGTTTGGCACGGCATGGATGGTTTACCGCGGCATGTATGCCTATGCGGCTATTTTGTCTTGCCTGCAAGTTGCCTTGGGGTCTGCCTTTTTGTTCCTGTGTTCTCACTTCTCCTTCCAGCACCCGCCCCTCACAGCCCTCTATCAGATATTGGTAAGTGTAGCGTTGGGGGTTTACGGAAACGCTCTGTACTTTAGATACTCTGCAAACAAAATTAATCGGGGCGTTGTGCATGGAGCCCCCTCTCTTTCAGCAGCCACTCTATACCTTCTGAGTGTAGCCGTGTGTGGAGCCCTATCTTTCTTTATCCTGGGCACCCCCGGATTCTTACCCACAAATTTGGCCCGAGTCATATCATGAAACTAACGCGAGCTTTATTTTTCGAATTTATAAAGAAGAAGACCGAGGGCAAAGAAATAAATTCCGCTCGCACGGCCTCTTATCTGCAACAGTATGATCGCCATGGGATACGTCCCTGGTTCCCAAGCTGGAA
>CAYXFG010000029.1:5411-10452 GCA_964464225.1 uncultured Holosporaceae bacterium | reverse complement strand
CTTGTCAGGCTCTATAGTTTTAAGGAACTCTTCTTGAGAGTTGGCAATATTTCTTAAATTAAAGAAAGTATTCTTCCGGCGCAAGTCAAGCTCTAGAGCCCAGACATCTGCCTGACGGAAGCCGGATAAAGGGTGTTTAAGCAGGCCCAGCAGGGAATTGGTATCGAATGGATCATGAAGACAGTGGGCCGCAAGAGCCAAAAGATTTCCGTGGGGGGTGAGGATTAATTTTTTCCTGCCGCTTAAAAAACTGCATAAAACCTCTTTGGAAAGCTCTGAATAAATGCGCTCCAAGAGGCTCTCTTCATGACTGATGCACAAGACTTTTTTTTGAGGGTCTTTTAAAATCTCCCTTATTTTTAACAGGATGATTTGGGCTTCTTCGCCCGGATGGGTCGCTTCAAAAATTTGTATATCGGAAAGAGTCGGGCCCAGAAAAGCTTGAGCGTCCAGGAAAGGTGACGGGCTGTGGGGGACCATCCCAGACTTCCAAGGCAGGACACGGTGGGAGTCTATTCCTAAAACGGACAGCAGTTTATAATGTTGGCTACTGGGGTGAGAAGAGGATTCGACAGGAGGCATGCCACAAGGAAATCCCTGAAGGATTATCTTGCCATGAGTTTTGTTCAGGATAGTCTGCATTAATTGTAAGGTACTGGGGATCGTCCCCTGGGAACCCGCAATGATGACCTCATGGCTGCTGTCCAAATCAGCGACAGCCTGAGCGCGCCGTTTCTTGAACAGGCCCAGGGGCACGCTGGCTTCGGTGAGCTTTCGCTCCTCTAAGATGTCTTTCCAATGGGTGCTAATGATTTTCAGGAAAGGAAGGACCCGTCGCCAATGCTCGGCAAGCTCGACAGGGGGGCGCAGATCTTGGATGGATTCCAGAGGTATTTCAGAGCCTTGCATCTCGTCCACCAGTTTTATAAGGGACGAGGAAAGCTGCAAAGCCCTAGATAGTCCCATAGGTTGATCCAGGCTGTGGTATCTTTGAAGAAGCTTGGCCAGAAGAATGCGGCGGTGTTCGGGTGAAATGCTGGGCGCTGCCTCCTGGGGTGGCGCGGTGTGAGAGAGCGCATCTTGTAGGTCTTGAGGGGGCCTGTCTCCCAAGGACCAAATGCGTGGGGAGGGGAGCTGGAGCGGGGGCCCCTCCCTCAGCAGCGAGATCAGTCGGTTACACGAATGCCGGGTGGGAAGAAAAATAAGAAGATCTCGAGGGCCCTCAGCTCGCGTCCTGCAATAATCGGCAATCTCCTGGAGGAAATCACAGGAAAAAGGGATGGAGTATATCTGGCCCATTACACGGCCCTATCCCTGTTCAGGAAGCTGTGAGCGCCTTTTCACAGCTGATCAAGCGCGTTTTCATGGAACCATGTACGTGTTTTCTCGAGATCCCGAGGGGTCCCCACGTGAAACCATAATCCGTTGTGGCGCACCCCATACAGGGTACCCTTCTTCTCTGCCTTGTCATAAAGTTTGTTTAGGGAGAAGCGCCCTTGTTTTTCACCCTGAAATAAGCGGGGATGGAGAATTTGGACGCCCCCATAGACATAAGAGGCCATGCTGCCGGGGTTTCGTCTGTATAGCTGTCCCCCTGCGTTTATTTCATAATCTCCCAAGCCTTGGTATCCTCGGGCTTGGGCCAAAGGGACCATGAGCAGGAGGGCATCCATGTCTTCTGTCCAGGATTGTTCCAAAAGTTCGAGGGCCTTGGGGTCCTTGTTTTCCCACAAAATGTCGCCATTGATCACATAAAAAGGATCGCTTCCCAAGAAAGGGAGGGCTTTCATGACGCCCCCTCCCGTCTCAAGAGCTTCTTCTTCATGAGACACGAAAATTCTGGGTCCCTTTCTCTGTGAACCCACATGATCAGCGATCATGGGGGCGTGATGGCAGGCATTGACCACGATGTTGTTTACGCCCTGATCTAGCAATTCGTCCAACGCATGATCCAGCATGGATTTCTTGCCTACCTTTATGAGAGGTTTGGGGCAGGTATCCGTCAGAGGGCGCAGCCTCTCGCCCCGACCTGCCGCCAAGACCATGCCACTTTTAATCTTCACAGGGGAGCCCTCGCTGATTCATGGGCAGATAAGTGTCTAACCAGGTTTTAATCGGTCTCAAGTGGGGGTGAGCGCAATCCCGCTGCAGCCATTTCCAGAGCCGAGGTAGATGGGGAAGATACCGGGGCGAGGAATTCTTTTCTCTAAGAGCCAGTCTCGTAAAAATTCCGAAGATCTTCGTGGTGCGCTGTGCCCCCAAGGTGAAATAAGCCCTGTAGAATTCAGCAGGATCAACAGAGGGAAAAGCCCTCAAATACCTGTCCAACATCTTTTCTTGGAGGTCATGAGGCACATCGTAGCGGGCGTCCTCCAGCAGGGATACGACATCATAAGGGGCGGGGCCTATGAGCGCGTCCTGGAAATCCAAAAGCCCACAACGCTGGGGGCCTTTTCGATCGGCTAGGAAAACGAGATTATCAATATGGAAGTCTCTCAATACAAGGGTTGGAAGATAGCCTTCCACAGGGGCCAGAACCGTGCGCCAGGCTTGCTCCCATTCTTGCCGCATACTAGGAGTTAACTTTTTCTTCAAAGTGGCCACGTAATACCATTCCAGGAACAAGTCATGCTCGCGCGCGTAAAGTGCGGGGGTATACCGTGGCAGGCCGGCATGCTGGCTGGGCTTAAATTTCCGGTGAAGATCGATTAAGAAATCCATGGCCGTTTCATAAAGCGTAAGGGGCTCTGCCCCTTTGCTGAGACATTGGGTAAACGTGTTGTCGCCAAAATCTTCCAACAGCGCAAATCCCTCTAAATCGAAGGATAGAACTTCAGGCGCCGAGTAGCCATAGCCGCTCAGCAGCTGGGCTATCTCAACAAAAGCAGATAAGTTTTCTTCGGGCGGAGGGGCATCCATTAAGATCACTTGCCTCAGGGGATCACTTCCCAAGCGATAGTAGCGCCGGAACGAACAGTCGCCTGCCAAAAATTTCTGAGGCTGGTCTTCCCAGCCTTGGCGTTGAAGGAACCGCTTTTTCAGATTCTCTCTGGACACTTAAAGATTCTCCTTTTCAAAGTTTTCGAAGAAAGGGGACGGGAACCCTTCACAAAGAACGGCTCTTTCTTCTTGTGCGCATTCGAAAATGAGCCGGTGGGTTGGCATGGAGGGGGAGCCAGGAATGATCTCGGGCCACTCGATAAGACTTACATTTCCTTGTATGTTGTCGTAAAGTCCAATTTCTTCAAGCTCTTGAGCCTGCTGAAGCCGATACAAGTCGTAGTGGTGGATGCAAAAGCGAGGGGCCTTGTAGGAATGCAGCAAAGTGAAAGTGGGACTTGGAACCTGGGGAACCCCTTCCACTAAAGCACTAACGAAGCAGCGTGCAAAAGTTGTCTTGCCAGACCCGAGGGGGCCTTGCAGAAAAAAAACATCATCCGAGCGAGCGTGTGCAGCTACAGCCTGGGCAAACCGCGCTGTCTTATGTTCCGAGTCAAGAGGAATTCTTTTCAAAAATTTGGACATGGAATCTCTGTTTCTAGTATACATAAATTTATACCACTGTTTCGGAAAGGGGAAAACATAAGAATATGTCTGAAATTACTACGGACGTAGTGATCATAGGGGCTGGTCCTGTGGGCCTTTTTTGCGTGTTTGAATGCGGCATGATGAAACTGAGCGCCCACCTCATTGATGCCCTTCCCGAAGTGGGAGGGCAATGTACGGCCCTTTATCCCGAGAAGCCTATCTATGATATTCCGGCTCACCCCCGTATCCTGGCCGGGGATTTGATAAAGAACCTGCACTCTCAAATTGCTCCCTTCAAGCCTGTTTTTCACTTAGGTCAGCAGGTGACTCACCTGCGCGCGCGAGGCGATGTATGGGAAGTAAGGACCTCAGAGGGTAAAGTGGTGGTGGCGAGGGCTGTTATCGTGGCCGCAGGGGTGGGCGCCTTTGGGCCCAACCGCCCTCCGCTTCCTGACATAGAAAAGTACGAAAACAGCAGCGTTTTCTACTATGTGAAAAATGTAGAAGTTTTCCGCGGCAAAAGGGTCGTTATTGGGGGGGGTGGAGATTCAGCGGTGGACTGGGCGTTGAATTTGGTCGATGTGGCATCCCAGGTGGCGGTGGTGCATAGAAGGCCCAAATTCCGGGCAGCCATGGACTCGGTGGCCAAGCTCACAGAGCTGGCGGCCCAAGGCAGAATTACCCTTCATATACCCTATCAGTTGTCAGGATTAAAAGGAAACGGCCTGCATCTGAGCCAAATAGACATAAGTGACCTGGAAGGCCAAGAGAAAGCAATAGAAGCTGAAGCACTCCTGGCTTTTTTTGGCCTGTCCATGAATCTAGGACCTATAGCTCAGTGGGGGCTACATCTGGAAAAGTCCCATGTGGTGGTGGATCCCGCTACCTGTGAAACCAGCACACCTGGGATCTTCGCGGTGGGGGACATAGCCACCTACCCTCACAAAAAAAAGCTTATTTTGACAGGCTTTGCAGAGGCGGCTCAGGCAGCCCACGCAATTAGGGCCCGCCTTTTCCCCCATGAGGCCTTCCACTTCCAGTACTCCACAAGCCAAGGTCTGCCTGGTGAGTCTGCATGAAATTCCGTAAGCTCGAGCTTGGAATAGGCTTAGTGTGCTTGGCTGCAGGGCTGGGGCTCATTGCCTTTGACTACTTACACAACCGCCGAGCCTCTGAAGAAAAAGACTTTACAGCTGTGGTGATCCCCGCTTCTGACTATAAGCTCGATCTGGCGGATATGGAAAAGCGGCTCATGATGACGGCTTCCTCACGCCCCCAAGTTTTTGCCAGCGAGGTTGTGGTCAAA
This sequence comes from uncultured Holosporaceae bacterium, assembly GCA_964464225.1. Taxonomy (GTDB): domain Bacteria; phylum Pseudomonadota; class Alphaproteobacteria; order UBA7879; family UBA5542; genus CAYXFG01. The sequence goes on along the minus strand of CAYXFG010000029.1, from coordinate 5,618 downwards.
AAAAAGCAAAAACTAGAGGCTCTGTTTCGGTTGCACGGCCTGACCCCTGCTGAGGCTAAAAGCGCCGTCAGGGCGTTGAGGCCTTTCTACAAGTCAGCCGAGGCAAGGAGAGGACAACGCCTTTTTCTAGAGAGGAAGAAGACAGGAACGTCTTCTGTTCTGCAGCTGGAAAGGATCATTTTTATTACGCCGCCAGGCATCAAATAC
>CAYXFG010000029.1:2953-5379 GCA_964464225.1 uncultured Holosporaceae bacterium | reverse complement strand
GATTAGAAAAACGCCCCGACATTCTCCCCAAGAAACTTCAGTACGTGAAAGGGATTGTGCGGGACAGCCTTTATATAGACGGCCTCAAGCGAGGGTTATCACAGCACTCCATCAACAAGATGACCAAGCTTTTTAGTTATTCCGTAGACCTGCAGCGCAACTTGCGCCGGGGGGATATCTTCGAGGTTATGGTGGAAAAAACCTATGATCCTGAAACAGGGTTTATTGATCCTGGCAGTATTCTTTTCGCGGTCCTTAACCTAAGGACTGGGCCTAAAACCATTTACCGTTATGCGGTGCAGAAAGATAGAGTGGAATATTTGAACGAAAAGGGAGAAGGCATACGTAAGGCTCTTTTGCAAACGCCCATCAGGGGCGCGCGGATCTCATCTGGCTTTGGAAAGAGGCGACATCCCATCCAGGGCTACACAAAAATGCATCGCGGGGTTGACTTTGCCGCTCACACGGGGACGCCCATCATGTCAGCGGGAGATGGAAAGATAAAGAAACTGGGCTACTTGGGCTCTTATGGTAACTATATCTTGGTGGCTCACAATTCTTTGTACGCCACAGCCTATGCCCATCTAAGCCGTTACAGCAAGGGGCTAAGGCCTGGCGCCAAGGTAAAGCAAGGCCAGGTGATAGGTTACGTGGGCACCACTGGGCGCTCCACCGGCCCGCATTTGCATTATGAGGTCCATTACAAGGGCTCTCAGGTCAATCCTCACAATATTAAGATGCCTTCCCAGACCAATTTGAAGGGGGCCTCCCTTGCCGCCTATATGACCTATATAAAGACAATCTCTGCTCAGCTTCAGCTTTTGAGGAGAAATGCTCAATTTTCTTGAAAGGGAGTTTTGGGTTGCATCTCATCCTTTCATGGTGTAAAAGTTGAGTTCAGTTTTACGAGGATTCGAAAGATGAAGAAAAATATACATCCCGCCTATCACACTATTAAAGTAGTGATGACCGATGGTTTTGAGTATGAAACCCGCTCCACTTGGGGCAAAGAAGGCGATACCCTTCGGCTCCAGATCGATCCTAAGACCCATCCAGCCTGGACCGGTGTCCATCGTCTGGTGGACTCAGGGGGGCAGTTGAGCAAATTCAAGAACCGTTTCTCGGGACTTACCATCAAGTAGATCATCCAAGAAACCGCGTCGTCGGGATGTCGTCAGACGCGTCCATCTTCTCTAGTTTTTCTGGCCGCATCAAGAATAGTGTGTGACTTTCTGCCCCATTCCGCCTGAGCTTGAGCTTTTAAATTTGTGCTTGGGTCGGAGCATTTTTTCCTGTAGTGTGGCATATGTTGACGCCCTCTCAGATTTCCCTCTTTCAAAAGAAACTCCTTGCTTGGTACGATGCTGAGGGCCGCACTCTGCCGTGGCGCTATAAGGGCACGCCGGCCGATCCCTACAAGGTCTGGATAAGCGAGATCATGCTCCAGCAGACCACCGTTGGCAGCGTGATGGGGTATTTTCACGAATTCACAAGCAAATGGCCAACCTTACAGGATCTAGCTTCAGCCCCCCTAGATGACGTTCTTCATGCCTGGCAAGGGTTAGGGTACTATGGGCGAGGTCGACGTTTGCATGCGGCTGCCAGGATGATTGTATCCCATTATGGAGGGCGTCTGCCTTCCACGGAGAAAGAGCTTTTATCATTGCCCGGCGTGGGCCCCTACACAGCGGCTTCTGTGGCGGCCATAGCTTTTGATCGACCCGCAGTCGTCGTTGATGGTAATATCGAAAGAATCATCGCCCGACTTTACAAGGTAGAAAGCCCGCTCCCCAAAGCCAAGAAAGAGATTTATTCCCACGCAGGCAACTTGTCGCCGGTCCTCCGCCCCGGGGACTATGCTCAGGCTCTTATGGACCTGGGTTCTACAATCTGCAAACCCAGAGTCCCGTTGTGTAGCCTTTGTCCTGTTTCTTCTTTTTGTGCGGCTAAAGATTTTAATCCAGAGCAGTACCCCCTCCGAGCCGCTTCGCCCATGAAGCCAACACGCTACACCACTTTTTACTGGATAGAGGACGGGTCGGGACGGGTCCTCCTCTTTAAAAGAGCCCCCACAGGGCTTCTCGGGGGGATGATGGGTTTTCCCTCTACACTCTGGGAGGCCCTCGCCCCTGATGATCACCGCGCCTCTTTCACCCACACTTTCACCCACTTTCATCTAAAAGCAGCAGTGATCATCAAGAAAAAGGAAGACATGCCAGAAGGGTTATTTTCTATAAACGGCCCCGAACACTATTGGGTACAGCCCCGCGATTTCGGGAAATTTGCTTTGCCTTCTCTTATGAAGAAGGTTGTGAAATACGTCCACGAGAGTGCGCTTGCATGATTTTAGCGAGCGGCCGAAAGGTCATACGATGATAAGGGGTGATCCCATGATCGGCCAGGGCTTGGGCGTGGAAAGCCGTCCC
>CAYXFG010000029.1:0-2943 GCA_964464225.1 uncultured Holosporaceae bacterium | reverse complement strand
CCCGTATCCCTTATTTTTTTCCCAGCCATAGAGGGGGAATTCAAGGGCTAGCTTTTCCATCAAACCATCGCGCGTAACTTTAGCCACAATGGAAGCTGCAGCTATGGAATAGCTTTTCTGATCCCCTTTTATAAGACATCTGGTGGGAATATTAAGGGCAGGGGAAATAGTGCCGTCTATGAGGGCGGCATCAGGGACATAAGAGAGAGCCCTTACTGCTCTCTCCATGGCCAGGAGAGCGGCTCTGCGAATGTTAAGGCGCTCTATTTCCTCGAGGGTGGCCTGAGCTACCCCTAGCGTGACATAAGAAGGCTGGGACCGCAGCAGAGCATAAGCCTTTTGGCGCTGCCCTGGACTTAGGCTTTTAGAGTCGTCCAAGAGAGACAGGAGGCTTTCAGGACAATCCCTCTCTATAATGGCGGCGCAGGCCACCACAGGGCCGGCCCACGACCCGCAGCCTGCTTCATCTACGCCAGCTACCCTGCCTGTATAAAAACTTTCGGCTTGGAAGGAGGGAGCCTGTCTTTGAGTCACTTTGAACATGCCGCCTAACTTTTAAGAAGCCTTCCAGGGCCAGAGCGCCCATAACCTTTGTCGTACCGAGGGATAGGGGATGCCGTCTGCCAACTGAAATTTTTTGGCAGCTGTCATCCAGAAAGGGCTGAAAGTCAGGGTCAGAACGATGAGAGAGATAATAATTTTCTTGTCATGGGGGGTCAGAATACCCACGCTTCCCGCCGTCTCTGAGAGAACGAAAGCCAGTTCCCCAATTTGTGCCAACACAAGGCTGCTGATAAACGAGACGGACCAGGGTCTTTTAAGAAAATGCAAGACCGCGGCGTTCAGGGCAGTTTTTCCCACCAGAACCACCAGCAGCAAGAAGCTAAGCATAATGCTGTGTTCGACGATAAATTTTATGTCTATCATCAGACCAATGGAAAGAAAGAAAACCATCAGCAAAATATTTTGGATGGGCCGTGTGACCTCGATGATTTCGTGACGCTCTGCTGTATTTCCTAAAACTAGGCCTGCCAGAAAAGCTCCATACGAAGCAGAAAGGCCAATAATCCCCGTCACCGCGGCCAGACCAAAACAGAAGGTCAGGGCCAGAAGGGGAAGCAGCTCACCATTGCGGGAAATGTGCTCGAGGTAGGGAATTTTCAGCCTTTCGGATCGGCTAAGAGACCAGATCAAGATGACCAAAACGCCAATGGAGCCTATAACTTTGGCGCCGATAATGCTGTACATTACGGCTTGTTCCCCAAGCCCTTGGATGAGCAGGATCATGGGCACGAAAGCAAGGTCCTGAGCGATGAGGATACCAATTGTCAGATGCCCTGTTTCTGTGCGCATTTCACCTATGCTTTCCAGCATTTTTATGGCCACAGCTGTGCTGCTAAGGCTAATGATACAGCCCAGGACGACAATGAGGCCCAGGGACCAAGAAAAGAAGAAGGACAAAACATAGATGGCGCCCAGGCTGATACCGATCTGGGAAAGTACGCATCCCAGGGTGACGAGCCACTTTTCTCTGAAAAAACGCAAGTTCATGTCCATGCCCAACAGGAAAAGGAGCATGAACACCCCTAGCTCGGACAAGGCCTGGATGGTGGAGTAAAGTGGAGTTGTTTCTCCTAAAAGTTTGGGCCCCAAGACGACGCCAGCCAGGACATAGCCTAAAATCGAAGGTTGGCGAAGTCGGCTGAACACCAGGCCACATACCAGTGCACATACAACGATGATTGCCATCTGCGTGAGCGGCATCCCTGCGTGCATGTTTCCCCCTGCCTACTAAGTTATCTGTTTCCAGATTGCACTATAAGAAAAAGTTGTGTTCTATTCAAGATTCACGTATAAATGGCTTCTGCAAGCGCCGTGTGTTCGAGGAAAACCCGCCCGGCCTGGATTCAATTTTTTTAAGGAGAAGTACGATGAAGAAGATTTTTAAGAGACTGGCATTTCTATTGCTGCTGAGCAGCCTTTTCGCGGCACCCGGCCATTCTATCAACAAAGATGAGCTGGCAGCAAAGTGGAAAGACTTTAAGGGTCACGCCCAAGAGAAGTGGGGCGAGATTACTGATGATGATTGGACACGCATCAAGGGGAACTATCACCAACTGGTGGCTTATGTCCAAGACAAGTACGGCATAGCTAAGGAAAAAGCCGAGGCTTTAGTGAATGAATGGTTGGAAAGCATAAAAGAAAATTCTGGAAAGATCCAAAACAAAAGTGAGACCGTAGGCGAAAAGATTAAAGAAGACGCCAAGAAAACTTGGAAGAAGACTAAGAGAGTCGCAAAAAAGGTTGTAAATACTTTGACCCACAAGTCTGAAGCAGCATCTCATGATGAGGCGGACACAAAGGCAGGGGAAGCAACCCAGTCATAATCAAAGCCTAGAAAGCTTAGCCTCTTGCCCCTAGGTAAGAGAAGCACTTAACCCCTCGGTGGACCGTTCCTGCCGGGGGGTTCTTCTTTTTATAAGCCTGGGGGCATAGCCGAAAGTGCGAGTCTTTCACTCACCCTCCATTAGCCTCTCTCTGCATGTCCTGCTTTCCGTGGCACAGCCCCTGAATTGCCCAAAGCTGCAAGACTCGCGAACTCTCATTTTCAATCTTCGGGACTGACTGGACAACTCTTCAAAAATCCGACCAAGTTTTTTTTCCAGAAGAAATGCGACCTGCTATAGGTTTTCTAACCTTCCTGTAGATAGGTCTCCTTACGAAGACCCTCAGTTGTTTCCGGAAAAAAAGCTTGCATAATCTTTGATGGCTGGTTATTTTGTGAAGCATTAGGGGCTATAGCTCAGTTGGGAGAGCGCTACAATGGCATTGTAGAGGTCAGCGGTTCGACCCCGCTTAGCTCCACCAAAACAATGTATCGAAGGCTCTGGGGCTTGTAGCTCAGTTGGTTAGAGCGCGCGCTTGATAAGCGTGAGGTCGGAA
>CAYXFG010000028.1:0-10548 GCA_964464225.1 uncultured Holosporaceae bacterium | reverse complement strand
GGATATCTTGCTTGCGGATCAGAAGGTTCAACTTGTAGGCTGATTGGTCATTCAAGTAGAAACGGGCCAGGTCCTTCAGGCGCTTGAATCCAAGGTTTATTTTGAGGAATTCTAGATAGCTTTGAAAAGAGACGGGCCCAATATCGATTTTTACTCCATATCCGGGATCCCAAAAGCGGCTCCCAAGGCCAGCGCTGATCCCCAGGCGACACTTGTCAGGGTTCTGGACCAGGCGTGTTTGTTGTGAAGGGGGAAGAGACACCCACTGGGCCTGGAACTGATGCACCTTGATGGGGATGCCGAAATAAGAAGAAAGAAGGGTCTCCAGATTGATAGCCGGCCGCGTCCTATTCCAGAGTATTCCTACGTAGTAAAAAAAGGACCTGTCGGGGAGGCTCAGCCTGTTTTCCAGAGGCTTCAAGCCCATACCTAGCAAGCTTTTAAGACAGCGACCCAGCAGAGAGGCATCAGGCTTGTCGTGGGAAAGGCTCACCCAGTATTTTTTTCGGATCCTATAAAAAATAGAAAGCAGGCGGTGATTAAAGATATCCACAAAGGCATGGAGCGCGGTGTCATGCGCCTTCGTGCGATGCATGATAAGTTCCGTATAAGGGGTGGGAAGCGGCCCTTGGATACCTGCAATCTGTAGGATGTTGCAGACCAGCTCGGGGGGAACCTCCTCAGTCTGCTTATAGCTGGTTATCTCGGAGGCGGGGCGCCGGTAGCTGATGTGGGTGGAGAGCCTGACCATTTCACCCTGAGGGCTGTTAGAAGTGCCCAAGGGAACACTGCCGGGATTTAGGGCCTCCAAAAGCTTTAGGGCTGCCAAAAACTCGAATTTAGAGGCAGACTGTGATAGCTCGCGAGTTAGACGAGAGCTTTGGAGCCGGCTCTGGCTGGCCAAGTCTTCCATATTCCCTCCCGGTTTTCTTTGATGATGGAAAGCTGCGTAAAAGAATTCGTGTGGGCATACAGGCCCACGAAAGCATTCAGAACCGACCCGAAAAGAAATAGCCTCCCGCTATCATCCCCGTCTGTGCCGATTTCAAGGGTAATGTGAAGGCCTTTGACAAAATTTTTCCATGGTGCGGGATCCATCCTCTCTACGGCCGGGGAAACGCTCATTTTCTTGAGGGCATTGATGTCGATCACGCCTAAAGCAGAATCAGGATTCGTGAAAAGCATGAGTAATTCTTTTAGGGCTTCAAGGCTATTGGGGGCATTGGAAAGAGACAAAAAGTTTAAAGAAAGGCTGGAAATCAGTTTCCACTGGTCTTTGCCTTCCACAGAGGCGTAGACAGTTCGGGTGGGCCTTCTCAAGCAGGTGATGAGGCTACAAGAAGTTTCTTGCTCACATTTCAGGGGGGTGCCGCTGGCCACCAGGGGCGCCAGGTGACGGTTGGTTACCAGAGCATGGGCATAGACCACATCCGAGGGTGGGGTCTCGGGCCCCATGTTACAATTGACGAAAGAAATCATAAGATCGGTCCCCGGCACCTCAGGATTCAAAGCAGGCACGCGCCTTGCATTCCAGAATCTCTGTCCCTGGCCTTGGCTGGCTGCGTGGCTGAAAGAAAAGTAGGGGTATACCTCCTCGGGAGAAGCTGCGTTTGTAGGCATGGAGAACATTCTTTCCACCGAATGGATCTCGGTGGTCATCTCGCGCCGATAATCGGGGACCAAGGGATATTCCACGGACTGGTGATCCAGGGTGAGAGGCTCGGTAATCCGAGGGAAGAGGTTGATGATAGGCGTGCACCCCAGAGCAAAGGTATCTTTTGAAAAAGAGATGGTCTCTAACGGGGAGGTGTTTTGGACCGGAATAAAAAGATTGACCAGGGACTCAGCCCTGGAAAAATCCAATCCTTCCAGATCGAAAAACATAAATTTTTCTGGGAAGTTAAAGTATTCCTGAAGCAGGGTATAGGCCATGTTACCGTTTGCAGGTGCAGGCAGGACCAGCTCTTCCACAGACAGGCCCACCGGCTTCATACAGTCGGCAGGGAGCGCCCAGGGCCTTGGCTGAGCGTCATAGGTGACAGAAAGAAGGGGAGGGTCCGAAAACAGAAGTTCGTAGATGGAAGGCGATTCAAGATGAGAGGCATTAATATAGAAGCGCAACTTTTTAATAGCCAGCTTGTTGAAAGGGGTGGCGCCGGCTTTTAAGGTGAGGCGCAGCACACTGGAATAGGGTGTAATCTGGTCACCAAAGGTGTATTTCTCGGTTTTCTCCAGGCAGACCTCTTGCATCTCTATGGGCCATAATTCCAAGGGATAACTGGTTTTAAAGTGACAGACAGCGCCGTCCTGGTCTGAAGCATAAAGCCCTGTGCCTTGGGGGACTTGCGCACATGTGGTCATGGGCTTTTGAGGGTCCAAGAAGAAACGGGCAATGCTGAGGGGTGGCAAGGGATGGGATAGGTTGGGACATATCAGGTTTAGCAGGGTGTGGCTGATGCGGGGAAATTGGTTATCAATATCTTGTTGCAAAAACGCCGTAAGAAAAGCGAAGGATTCTAAAAGCCGCTCCACATGGGGGTCTGTGGATTCATTTTTTCCCAGGTTCAGACGTCTTGCAATTTTGGGATATTTTTGTGAAAAGATACTGCCCATCTGCCGGAGAAAGGAAATTTCTTTCTTATAGCTGGCTAACATCTGATCGGATATTTTTGACATGGCCTTGGGCCTTAGGCTACAGCAGAGGGAGAGAGAGCAGCGGGGAACTGGACCGGTACCAGCACCTCATCCAGGATTACTAAGCCTTGAATGGTAAGAGGAATGTCCTGGGTAAGCGAGGAAAAAGGCTCTAGAGCTATATTTATGGAGGAAAGGCGGTTTTCGAAAAGGCGTACAGCCGTGTACAGAACCCGAGTCAGCAAATCCTTCCCCTTTGCCGACTGGGGGTTCAAAAAAATAAAGGAAGGCAGGCCGTATAAAAGAGGGTCCCCATAAGTAAGGGTGAAAGGCTTTCTGGCCATGTATTCTTTATAACTAAGCGGGCACCGCGTGTTAAAGAGCCGAGACGTTTCCCGTCGCAGAGAGTTTAAAAGCTGATCTTTGTCGTAATTGATGAGGGGAGGGGACTCGGTTGCCTGGTGCAAATCATGGTCAACAAGCCGATCGAACAGGGGAGCCAGAGAGCCTATCTGAATCCATGCGCCCATGCCCCTGCCTTACTTGATCATAGAGTTGGTTTGGCAGTTGAACCCAGTGGCGAGCTGGCCAGTGTTTACGCCTGTAATATCGATCTTGGAATAAATCCAATTATACTGCACGGCTGCAAAAGTTAATTTCACAGCAGAACTTATGGTATCGCCTAAAATGGGATCTTTCAAAGCCTGCGTCTTTTTCTGAAGGTTATCGGCTGGCATCAGACTTATTACGGTTTCTCCCGTGTAGGTGGGTGTGATGTTATCTTGATAGGAGGTGATTTTAGCCTTCAGCATTTCCAGGGTGAAAAAGGTCTTCCCCATATTGCTTTCACCATAATTTTTTAGGGCAACGATGGTTACCTTTTCGAAGATACTGCCATCAAAGCATTTGGTGCTGAAAGCTGTAGCATAAGTAGAATTTAAGATAATCTCCACGGGGCTGAGCAAGATACGAGAGCTGGTGTTAAGGGTATTGCCAGAATAGCCTGGTATGGTGGGTTTCTCCAGAGATTCGAAAAACCAATAAGCCTCGTGGCCCTCTTGTACGGAATCGCCGATTTGAGCGTCCCCTGGAATTTCTTTGCACATGAGATAGCAAAGGCCCGTACTGAAAAATTGTCCAGCTGTGAATTTCTGGTCTGTGGCCATGGTCGGTTTTTCTCCCTTTGTCTAAGCTGATGTACTGGCAGCATCAGGCCGGCTTGCGATGGTCCCCAGCTGGCCTTTTTCGTATTTTTTAATCTGCACAATCTCACTGGAAGTCAAAGTCCAAACAACCCGCAAGATATCCTGGACCGTGGGATCGGAAGACTTTTTTGCCAGGATGGATACCTGAGAGACAAAGGTATTGGAGAGCGTGACCTGATTTAAAACCCTCATGCCTTGGCCCGAGGACGTCAATTGGTAAATGGACACGTCTCCCAGATTGATCCCTTGCACCAGGGCATTAATCCAACCAATAACGCTGCTGTCTATGACAGCCTCACACACGATGGGATAAAGCTCGGGGCTTCCTATATAATCGCCCTTGTTTCCTGAAGTGTCAGCCTCATTCGTTATGGTGACTATGGGCATTTTCAAAAGTCTGACGCCCCCGGCTAGGTTCACCGAATCGAATTGTGCCGTGTACTCCCCCTGGACCACATCTCCGTTGGTCTTTATGACAACCAGATTGCTAGATAAATTATTAGAGCGGCTGACCATAGTTTATTCCTTTACTTGGCAGGAGGAGGAAGTTCGGCGACAAGACGCAGAGAGACTGTCAACTCTTCCAATTGGAAGTGGGGCCTGAGGAAAATGATCGCGGTATAACGTCCAGGATCTCCCGGTACATCAAAAACTTCCACGCTGGCCTCTCTCAAAGGATAACGAGCCAGAAGAGCCTGGGGTGCGTCGTCGGTGAGAAGCACATATTGCGCGATCCAAGTCTGCAGGTAAATTTGCACATCTTGGCGGCTCATGAAACTGCCAATCTTGTCCCGCATGATGACCTTGATGTAATGCCCAAAGCGGCAGGCTGCCAGCATATAGGATAGTCTGGCCGACAGGTTAGCATTGGCTGTGGCCGAAGGCAGGTTGTACTTGAGGGGCTTCTGGGCCGTTTGATTTCCAAAAAAGGCCGCTTTGTCTGTGCCCTTACAATAACATAAGGCCACGAAGCCAAGGCTGCTAAGCTCGTTCTCGCGCCGGTCTGTGATGGCAATCTCGGTGGGGCATTTGACGGCAATATCCCCGTCCGTGCTTTTGAAAGTATAAGTGGGGAGATCTTCCACAAGGCCACCGCCTTCCACGCCACGGATGGCTGCGGTCCAGCCGTACAGGAAGAAAGCGTTGGTTATCCGTTGAGCCATCATATAAGCGGCGTTGCCCCACACGAAGGTAGACAAGGTCTGAGGATCTACGGTTTCCTGGTAATTCAAGCCCTGCACCGGCAAGGTATTGGGGCCGTAGGGCAAGCGCATCAGGACGTGCGGCAGAAATAGGCCCACGTATCGGGCCTCTTCTTTCTCTCGGAAAGATTGCCACTGGATCTTGTCAGCCCCTTGAAATATCAGGGAAAGATCCCGAGGATTGCCCAGTTCGGTAAAGCTCTCCAGATCGAACATCTGGGGTGAGGCTGCGGTGAGGATAGGCGTTAGAGCGGCTGACCCCACGTTGGCTAGATGATCGAGAAGATTGATATCAGGTGGGATAGAACCAAACTCATAATCAGCCACCAAACAAGAATAGGGGCTGCCTCCAAAGGTGCCATACTCTTCGCTGTACACTTTTTTGAAGAGGGCGCTTTGGTCAAAGTCGATGGCCTTCTCCAAGTCGTTGGAAAGTTCTTCCTTGCTGACGTTGAGAAGCCTTAGCCTTAAATCAACCCCGGTCTCGGTATGCATGACGAGGTAGTTCAGTCCTCTCCAGGAGGCTTCAAGCTTTTGCAAAGCGGGATAGTGTAGGATAGCATCCAGCTGGGCAGAAAGCACGGCATCAATTTGAGCAATACGAGCCTGGATAAAAGAAAGAGGATCCGTGCCGGGGGTTATGCCTGTTTTACTTGTAAGCTGCTCCACAAAATTGCCTAGCATCTCCACGGCATAAGGCTGCTGCTGGGGGAGCGGCCCCAGCCTGCCTTTCGTCAAGATCTGACTAACAAGAGAGGGGGCAGAAGGAGGGGTCAAAGCCATGAAAATCTCCTAGGATTTTTTAGGGGTTGTTGAAGAAGAAGTCCCTGAGGCAGGCCCCTTGGGTGCAGAAGGCGCGGTCTTAGCCCCCTTCGCCGTGGGCGCAGCCGGAGATGAAGAGACAGGGGCGGGGGTCAGCTGGGTGATTTCCTTCTGGACTTGTGCAAGGGTTGCAGAAGATCCCATGATGGACTGCAGGTATTCCTCCAGCGCTTGGTTCCCATCCAGTTTGATCATAAGGTCGTAAAGCTGGGATCGTATGGTGTAGAGGTCAGCCATGGGCGAGATCTGCTTGATGATCGCCACCGGATCGAAGTCGTCCAGGCTTTCAAAAACCAGCGTGGCTTCCAAGGGCTCGTTGGCCGGAAGAACGGAAGCCGGCAACAGGTTCTGCACTTGCATGGCTATGCGGGGGCCTATTTGGGCCATCACTTCGTTGAAATTATCCCGACTGATGTCGACAAATTTTCTTTTGGCCAAAGCGGGCATCTGCACGTTAGGGTCCCGGTCGCCCGATAGATCTGCCAGGATTCCCACCACGAAAGGTAATTCTTTGACTTCGATGGCATTTCCGATTTCCACATCATAAGTGATTTGAACGCGTGGAGGACGAACATTACTTATGAGGTGTTGTGAGTCTAAACTCATGCTTTGCTCCCGTTAAACTTATTTATTCTTATAAGTTTTAGCATGCCATGTTCATTTTTGGATGTAAATAGGAAAATAGAGCGCTGTCGCCAAGATAAAGCCTGAAATCTGAAAAAAGTTTTTCTAATTGCTTTTGGCAGGAGACTTGTTTTTCAAAAATTAAGATCTATATGTAACGAAGAGAATTTTTACTTTTTTAGATAGGATTCATTATGAAACTAGGCTTTTTTATTTATCTGTACTTGGTTTTGATCTCAAGTGCCCTGGCGGCTTTGCAAGACGAGAGCCTAGTGGACCAAACAAACAGGGCGATCAGATATCGAAACGAACCTCTTGCACAAGAGAAAGTGGAGAAGTTGGCTGCCGCTGGCATGCTTGATGAAGGTGGCGGTCATAATAATGAGTACACCGCTCTCAATACAGCCTGCTTATACGACTTTCTCCCCGCCATTTCTCTGCTTCTTAAAGCAGGGGCTGATGTAAATGCCCAGGCCCCTGGGGGCATGCCCTCCCTTCATATAGCATGTGCCTGGGAGAGCCTGAAAACCATGAAGGTCTTGCTCCAGCAGGACTCTATAAAAGTTGATAAGCGCGCAAAGCTTGGACAATATGACAATGAAGAAGTTTTTGGCAAGCAAGTTCGAGAAATCACTTGCCTGACGAGAGCCTGCAAAACAGGTAATTTGAAGATTGTAAAGCTTTTGCTTGAAAACTTTGCCGATGCCCGTGCTCTTGTGGACGCCAACCTTCCCAAAGGAGAGACAGTACTGGACCTGGCTCGGAGGATTAGCACCCCCCAGATAGCTGACGTTGTAGAAACAAGCGCCTGTTCGTTGTCCAAGCTGTCCTTTTCTTCTGATTTGTAGAGTGCACGTAAAGACACGCGATTTTTGCGATGGAAGCGTGACCATGCCGCTGTCTCCTTGATCAAGACTTGTTTTCCAAAAATTAAGATCTATATGTAACGAAGAGAATTTTTACTTTTTTAGATAGGATTCATTATAAAACTAGGCTTTTTTATTTATTTTTACTTGATCTTGTTTACAACTGTACTTGCGGGCGCCCAAGAGATTGGTAACCCTCAGGAGCTGCTAAAGAGGGCGGTGAGAGCCTGTGTAAATAAAAAGATGGATCCCCTAACGGAGGCTATCCCCTCTCTTAAAGAGGCGGGGCGGCTTGATGAGTCGATCTTGGGCAACACACCGCTCACAGCAGCTTGCACCTCCGGTTTTCAGGAAGGCGTTACGCTTTTGCTGGAGTAAGGAGCCGATATAAATGCTCTTGACAGCGGACCGGGTATGACCCCCCTGCAGACCTCTTGCTATTATGGCCAATTAGATATAATGCAAGAGCTCTTGCAACACCTCGATATACAAATCGATAAGCCTTCACAAGGTTTCCAGGGCGCTACTTGCCTTATGCTGGCTTGCCGGCAAAAAGACCCAGAGGCTGTCCGACTTTTGCTTGAGAATTATGCCAATGTCCAAGCCAACACCCATACCAACCCCAAATACGGTTGGACTGCAGAACAGATAGCTTTAAACACACGTAATGCTGGTATAATTGGTCTCATAAATAAGGCTAAGCAAAGCACTTGCTCTTTATCGACATTATCTCTAGATATTTAAAGTCGCCAAGAATCTTCAGAGAAATCTAGAAAATGCAAGCTTTTTGTACTAGGATGAGGGTCGCTAATAGGAGTATTTTGGGTGATGATCCCGAGTTTTAAATCCTCCCTGAGACTGTTGGCTTGCGCGCGAGCCTTGCTTGCCAGCGTAGGCGTCACAAGCAGCTCTGACGGTTTGACAGACCCAGAAGAAGCGCTGACGCCTTCCTGCGGGTTCCAGGTGCAGCGGACGCATGCATCCCTTTTTCTGGGGAAAAGCCTTCAGGAGGCTAAGGGTGACTCATGCTGGATTGTAAACCTCTCTCTCCAAGACATTCCTTTGTCCCTCGACCTAGCTCGCAGCCTGGGCAAAGACTTTGCACAGTTTGAGTCCCTGAAACTGTTACGGTTTTCCAAAGTTACACTTACTGAAGCGACGGCGGCGGCCTTGTTCGGTGCGGCCACGCCACCCACCTTGCAACAGCTTGAGATGGATTCCAATGGCATGGGCGTCCCCGCCATGGAGAGCCTAAGTGGCTTTTTGGCAAAGCTTACTTTTTTGAAGACTCTGGGTCTGGCTAACCAGGCTACCAGGGCCCCTCTTGCCCTGGTGGAGGCTTTGGGCGATCTTCCACATTTAAAAACCCTTCTTTTGGGTAACCTACTTTCTGGGTCTTGCGCGGAGGAGTTCGGACATTCTTTAGAGGTCCTAAGCAAGCTCAAAGTCCTAAACCTGCTGGATCATAACGCAGGGCCCGGAACGTGCTTCGTGCCTTTGGCCAAAGCCCTAAAGAAAAGTCCTTCTTTAGAAGTGCTTACCCTTAGGTCTCAAATATTTAAGACCAGCAGCCTGATGGAAGAATCCCGCGCTCTTTGCTCTGCCCTGAAAAAAATGCCCCACCTCAAGAAATTGGATATTATTAAGGGCAGCGGGTGCATTCTAGACCAGCAAAAACAAGGTGTCCTGGATATGATTCGCTCAGCGTCCCCCCACTGCAGGGTGACCTGAAAATAAATAAGAGCCAGCCCCCCCAAGACGACAGTACCTAGGGGGTGTAGAATGAATAGAACGGAGAAAGAACATGAACTGCCTTATAAGCTTCCTAACGATTTGTATTTTAACAATAGCCCAGCTGCACGCCGCTTTGTGGCATGAGACTGTGGAAATTGAGCGGCTGACTTCCTCATGTTTCCGAAGCGTGGCACGGCCTTTCCTGGAAGGAAACCGGGTGCAAAACATCCGGGTAAAGAGCTTCGAATTGGCAGACCCGGCTGAGGTGTCCCAATTTCTGAAATTACTGAAACTTAGCTGCCGTTCAAGAAAACCTCACCTGAGGCGCGTTGATATAAGGGTGTCGGGCTCCACCGAAGATCCGGCCCCCTGGGTAGAGTTTATGGGCGACTTTGTGCATTTACACCAACTTAAGTTAAGTTTTGATCACATAAGCGTGCCTGCTGCCACCAGCCTTTATCATCAAGGAGATGCTTTGAAGAATGTTCCCTTTGTGAAATTGGATTTCACGACAGAGGGGGGCTGGCCACGGCATATTGTCTATAATCAAGAGCGCTTTGAAGAATGAGGGCGGCGGCCACTTTGTCCACTAGTTTCTCCTTTTTCTTGAAGGAAAGGCCTGCTTGCTGAAAACCAGCCATCGCGCTTCTGGTGGAAAGACGTTCATCCCAAAGCCCCAGAGGCATATCCCGCGCTTTTAAAACATGATCCACAAAGCGGCGTGTAAGCTGGCACCGCTCTCCTTCCGTGCCATTCATGTTGTAAGGCATGCCCACGATAAGGCCCATGGCAGCGTGCTGGTCCAACAGCTGAAAAAGCTGTGAAATATCCCAAGACGTCTTTTTGCGCATGATGGTATGAAGGGGGGTCGCGATCCGCAGGCGTGTATCCGACAGGGCCACCCCCATGGTCTTGTCCCCCAAGTCCAAGGCTGCCAACCTTTGGGGCGGCTGTACGAGGGAAAATAACTGGTTAAGACTGAGAACAATCATGAAAAGAACTGTCCATATAAGTGGATAGAAAACAACCACTGGCTTGACGTGCCACGTGAGAGGTGCTGCACAAAATGCCTTCTTTTTTTAAAGAGGTGATGGACGCGCTGCTCAAGCCGCAAGGTTCAATCCACTGGTAAGCAGAAAGATCGGGGTGTACGTTAAGAGCTACGCCATGAGACACTATGCCGCTTTGGCACCGGATGCCCACCGCACCAATCTTCTGAGAGGAAGAGCGAGACCTGACCCAGATCCCCCGCCCTGCTTCATCTCTTTCAGCGGCGAGGCCGCATTGCTCCAGGGTTCGGATCCCCCATTCCTCAAGAAAATTGACATAGGCTCGGATGTCTTTTTGGAAGTACTCCAATGAACAGATGCAGTACATCATGAGCTGGCCTGGACCGTGATAAGTAGCCTTGCCGCCTCGGGTCGATTTGAACACGGGATAAGGAAGATTAGCGGGAATCCT
>CAYXFG010000027.1:0-10856 GCA_964464225.1 uncultured Holosporaceae bacterium | reverse complement strand
AGGTGCCCAGTGCTCTAAGAAAGAAATCAGCCCAAATCCTGGGAGGCTTGGGGGACCAGTCTGGACTACTCCAAAAAGTTCTCTCTTTTTCTAATCTGGCCTATTTGCCAGAAAAAGTGCCCAAGATAAAAACGGCGCTGGCCTCTCAGAACATTCTTGAACTTTACGATGCTCTAAGCACCATGGGGGATAGCCACCTTTATGCACCCACAATGAAAAAATGTACGGCCCAGGCCCTGGCTCAAGGCGTACCTTTAAAAGGCGTTCAGTTGATGGCTTATCTAGATTTTCTCACCTACCTCCCCGATGACATCCTAACTAAATTAGATCGATGCACCATGGCCTCCAGCTTGGAAGGGCGTGTGCCCTTTTTATCCAAGGACATCATTGGATTCGCCTTTCATTTGCCCGATAAGCTGAAAATAAGAAATGGCACCACAAAGTACATCTTGAAAAAAATACTAGAGAGCTATTTCCCTACAGATTTGATTCATCAACCCAAAAGGGGATTTTCCATCCCCCTGAAAAAGTGGTTAGGGTCAGGCCTACGCCCCTGGCTCATGGATGCCCTGGATCCTGTGAGCCTGAGAAGCACAGAGCTTCTGGATAGCCCAGGCATTCAGCGGGATCTTAGGGACTTCTGCGAGGGCCGCGGGAGCGTTTCTTACTTAAGACTTTGGAACATCGCCGTTTTCCAACAATGGCACAAGAGTTTCTTTCAGTAAACTTTTGATTTATAATTGTAATTAATAATAAATAAATTTTACTGGAGAGTTTTTTATGCTTAAATATACGCTTATTTTCACAGCAATTTTCTTAAATATTTATGCATATGAAAATGAATATTCTCAAAAATCTTTTTGCTCTGAATTCTACTCTAACTCTTTCAATGGACTTCTGCAGACACAAAAGACAAAGGCCCAGATGAAGGCAGCGTGCGCTCTGGATCCCTCTTCTAAGCCAAGTTTTCTAGGAATGGGGCGCGCTTGTTACTACCGAATCCCCGCTCCCTGGTCTCACAAGGTAAATTACAGCGCTCTTGAAAAAACGGGTTTTGTACTTAGGACAGCTAGCCCAGAATCAGAGTGCCCCCTCTTAACATACCAAGACTTTAAGGAGGCAACCTTTTCGGGAGCAGTCTTCATAGAAAACCAGGTCTGGCGCTCTCATCAGATGAATCGTTTCAGGAGAATATTCAGCTCTAACGGTACGGCGCCTCCTCCCCTCAACGCCCTAACCGCCCTTCACCAATGGAGGTTAGGGGAATTCTCCTTCCAGGGCCTAAAAATAAAAATGATCCTG
The DNA here is from genome assembly GCA_964464225.1 of uncultured Holosporaceae bacterium. Classification (GTDB taxonomy): domain Bacteria; phylum Pseudomonadota; class Alphaproteobacteria; order UBA7879; family UBA5542; genus CAYXFG01. Next base: position 9,554 of record CAYXFG010000027.1, on the reverse strand, counting down.
CCGCCCTCAAAGCCATCTAGAAATTAAACAGGGTGCTTAATCCCGGCGTAAATTTCCACCGCCGCGTCAAGATTTGCGCGCCTGTTGATGGGAGAAGCCAGCTCAGCATAGAAGATCCCATGGCGGGAATGATAATGAAGGCCTCCCCCAACACCGCATAAAAGTCTATTTTGGAAGTCGGGGAACCACCTATTATAAGTTGTTCCCACATCGAGGAAGGTGAGCACAGACCACTGGGGCGTTAAATAGTACTCAAGCTCGGCTCCGAAAGAGAGCATGGAACGGCTAGGGGCCGGCAATCCATTGACCGTAGGGCCCGCGTAGCCATATTCATAACCTCTCACCAAGGCTTCAAACTGTTTATTGACGGGGAGAACATGACGGCCAGCCCCAGGGGCCAAATCAACTTTGGCCCATCCATGAAAAATCAAATTATTGTCCGAGAATAGGGGAAGGAAAAGATCTGGCTTGACAGACAAGGTATCAAAAACGTTCATCCTATTAAACACGGCAAGATAAGGCGTCCATTCCACCTTGAGGCGAGCAGCCTCTTTGGGGCCTGCTTCTCCTTCTTTCGTCTTAAAGGTTAGAGCCATGGGGAGGCTGAGAAGCCGGTAATCATGGGTGAGGGCCTGCTGCTCCACCCTAGAAATCTCAAAACCCAAACCTGCCTGAGCATGAGTGATCTCATTTAAAGGAGCATCCAGGCTTGCTTTCAAGGCTCCTTCTTTCAGAGCATACCACTTAAATTGCTCAATGAGGCCAACCAGCCCCACATTAAGATTGGTGTTTATCTGGACAACATCCGGTGTCATTAAGTTGGCTTTAACATGCTTCCGGCTGTGCCCACTGCCACCTTCCAAGGATAGAACTTGGCCCTTTTTAAAGGCGTTAAAACGCTGATAGCTTACGCCAAACTCGGTACCAATACCGGGTGTAAATCGGGCGATGGGACGAAAGACGTTTTTCTTCACGCCTTCCAACTTTATGTACATGTTCATCAGCCCATTCTGGTCCACATAATCGTCATGTGTGATGCGGACCACCTTGAACAATTGCGTATTATTCAGGATCTGCAAGGTCTCCATGACCTTTTTTTCTGAATAAACCTCTCCCTTTTTCCACTGCAACCTTTGCTTGATGAATTCTCCCGTGACCTCACCATTTTGTTCCAGAAATGTGTTTCCAAAACGCACCATGGGGCCCGGTGAGAAAAGGAGAGCCACCAACATTTTCTTGGATACACGATCAATGACCACATGGTCTTCCTTCAGCTTTGCAAAAGCGTATCCGTGCATTTGTAGATATTTAAGGGCGGTCTTAATGGATTCCTGAACAAAATCCCGAGTGGCCGGCGTGCCAAGACTCACTCCCAGGATTTGTATGTTGCTGGCTAAATAAGAAACCTGATTGTTACCCAAAGGGTCAGATTTGATTTTGAAAGCCCCCAAGGTATATTGAGGACCCAAATTAATTTTCAGGTAAACGTGTACGGGCGTCTGTCTCACATCCACGAAATAATCCAGCTGAGCATCGTAGTAGCCCTGGGCTGCCAGAGCCTTTTGTAAATTGACCAAATCCTGCTCGGCCATATTGCGAATGGCCTGGACGGTGGGCGGGGGTGTTGATTCTTGTTGCACCAATAAGGAATTTTTGGATAGGAAAGTCCTCAACCGCAGGTCGTCTACCCCAAAGACATAGGTCTTGTAAGCGAACGAATCTTCCGGATTCAGACAAGCGGCTCTATTCCCTAAAAATATAAGAGAAATACAAAGAAAAATAAAATACTGTCGCGCTTTCCTGAACAATACCAAAGAAATCCCTGAATTCGATTTTATAGTTACGTCTATTATAATAGATGTAACTTATTAAAGGAAACGATTTCCCTCTTTGGAAAATTCAGGCAAGAAACCCTTCTGAACTCTAGAAAAAAGAGTGAGTTTAAAGATTTTAAAGAATGATTTCCTCATAGGGGGAAGACACAGAGATATTCTGCTTCCTGAGATTTTCCTTATCTATTTTAAGCAAAAGATGATGAACCCTATCAACAAAAGTCTCCAAGCTAAAATAATGAATCACAGGCTCCTCACCTACCTTTAAGTTCTTCAAAAGCGCATAAGCACTGCCCAAAGTGGTGTACTTCCTCAGATGATCTAGCAAATCCAAGGGGAAATCAAAACTTTCTTCCCAAGCTGTGTGTAAGGCCTTGGCGGATTTCCCAGCAGCTGCCTTTAACTCGCTATCTATCCGAGCTTCCTCGGAATTGGGGTTGGGATCCACGCGCGCGCGGAAGGCATAGAGGGCCACCTTTTCAGGACAAAGGTTGTTGCCGAGGGTAAGAGCAGGAAAATGAAAAAGACGGCTAGAAACGATGTCTGAAGCCTGAGAAGCCGTGCTGATGTCGCTGTAGGTTCCAAACCTGTTCAGCCATGGCATAGGTTCTCCTCCTACAATGGCCTTAAAAAGCATGAATTGCCTTATGTGCTCTTGATGGCTAGTCACAAAGCCGCTGATCTGTTGCAAGCCAGAGGAGACTGAAGACGTTGCCGCGTTTTCATTCTTTTGGAGCGCATTACCCAAAAACTCTGTCACGCATTCCACATTTGTGCAATACGGCCATACCATAAAATTTTTCCCTGTGCCCTGGATTTTACCTTCATAGGTGACTTCTATAGAGGCCTCGCTTTCTTGCAAAGTGACATTTTGTAATTGAAGGGCTGAGGCATCCAAGATATAAGAGAAGGGCAGCAAAGCGTTGGCTAGTCCCCGGAACGGCGCCACCAGATGTTGAAACACAAGATGGCTTGCGATTTCTTTCTTAGCTTGCACCTTATCTTCAGAAAGGGGCTCTAGGATAACAGGCAACCCGCTTTCCAAAAGGGTAATGAAAGCTTTTCTTCCATACTCCCCTTGAATAAGATTGCCATCGAAAAAAGGATAGATCCCCGTTGTCTGAACATACACCGCAACAGGCAGGGCTATGAGCTCTCCATCAATAAAGGACGTGGAAAGTTTTTTGGCCACTTCTTTGTGGCTAAAGAAGGCGCTGTCTGGCCAAGTGGCTTTCGTGATCTTTTGGCAGGAAGGCCTCAGCTCTTTAGGCACCCCATCTAACCCTGTGCCGCCCAGCGCCGCCAAGACCCAAGCAAAACTGATAAACAAAAACGCTTTTCTCATGATTCCCCCTTTTTTATGTTTAGAGAGTTCATTATAGCGCCCCTAGACAAAAACGCAATCCACGTCAAGACCCTGAAAACCACCCCCCCTGCACCCTCACAAAGTTGAGGACTGCCAGGGAAAATACAACGCCAAGACCCTCTTATTCCCAAAGTTATCCACAGGATTTGTGGACATCTTTTTTTGATGCCAGAAGATTATTTATGCAAAAAAAATCCAGGTTCCTCAGTGCGTAGGGTCCTTTTGTAACTAAGATCTCAGAGAAAACAAAGAGATAAAAATTTTCTCTCTAACCCGCTGGATTTTGTGATTTTATTCTTGTTATCTCTGGAGCCACCCGCGTGTTAGAGTGAAATCAAGTATACAAAAACTGTTGAACTTTAAGAGCAATAAGGAGAACGCGTCATGGAGGTCTGTGATCGAGCCCATATCCTAGAGCGTCAACACGCCATTCTAGGTAAAAGAATATGTAGAGAGCAAAATCGACCTCTACCCAATGTCGAGCTTTTGCGGGAGTTAAAGATCCGGAAACTCAGGTTGAAAGAACAACTCTTTAATGTCTTAGCTAGATAGTTTTTGTACTCTCCCTAAATACATCCGCCGCTTGCCGCACAGGCAGGCGGCTTTTTTTTACATTTGATTTAGTCAAAGATAATGGTTTATGATGCTTCACAAGTTTCTTAGCAGATAAATAATGGCAAGCATTCGCACGTTACTTATAGGGGATGTCATGGGGCGCTCGGGGCAAGAGGCCCTGGCCCTCCACTTACCCCTTCTCAAGTCCACTCTCAAACCCCACGCCATCGTTGTGAACGGGGAAAATGCGGCTCGCGGATTTGGCATGTCTCCTCAAAATTGCAAGGATCTCTTCAAGTACGGGGCTGATGTCATAACCAGCGGCAACCATATTTGGGATCAAAAAGAGATTCTGGAGAGCTTAGAAAAGTCTGATAGGATTTTGAGGCCTCTGAATTACCCCTCTTCATGCCCGGGCAGAGGTTTCTGTCTTTTACCTGGTGCCAATGGGCTCAAGCTTCTCATTGTTAACGCCATAGGTAGGCTCTTCATGGATCTTGCCGACGACCCCTTCTCCTCTTTGGAAAGACTTCTGGAGAAGTACGTGATGGGAACCAGCGTAAACGGTATCTTTATTGATTTTCATGCAGAGGCCAGCTCTGAAAAGATGGCCCTGGCACACTGGCTGGATGGACGCGTGACAGCTGTGGTAGGCACCCATACCCATGTGCCCACCGCAGACGCTCAAATATTACCCAAAGGAACGGCTTATCAGAGCGATCTTGGCATGACAGGAGATTACAACTCGGTCATAGGCATGAAACCGGAAGTCCCCATCCACCGCTTCACTCGAAAATTTTCTTTAGATCGCTTATCTCCTGCAGAAGGAGAAGCCACTGTTTGCGGGACCTTGGTAGAGAGCGACGAAAAGACTGGAAGAGCGCTTTCCATCCATCCCATAAGGCTGGGGGGCAGGCTTTCTCCTTGTCTCCCTTCACTCACCATTCCATGAAAAGGGAACTCTAGAAAATGGCCGGCCATTCCCATTCCAAAAACATCATGTACCGCAAAGGTGCCCAAGACGCGAAAAGAGCCAAAATCTTTACCAAGCTGATCCGTGAGCTCACGGTTGCTGCAAAACAAGGAGAAGAAGTTGCCCTCAACCCTCGCCTCCGTGCAGCTGTCTTGGCCGCCCGGGAAGCAAATATGCCCAAGGATACCATGGAGAGAGCAATCCAGAGGGGCGCGGGAGGCACTGACCTAGAGTCTTACGAAGAGATCCGATATGAGGGATATGGACCGGGGGGTGTGGCCCTCATTGTGGAAGTCTTGACAGACAACAGAAACAGGACAGCGCCCGACCTGCGCTCCATATTCAGTAAACATGGGGGGACCCTAGGCGAGACAGGAAGCGTTAGTTTCCAGTTCGATCATCAAGGTCTCTTAGAATATCCCCGTCCCACCCAAGCCGAAGAAGATATATTTGCCGCCGCCATAGACCTGGGGGCCGAAGACGTGGAGATAACCCCTGACCTTTGCCTGGTTTTCACTACCATAGGTGATTTACATGGCCTCCGTGAAGGATTATCCTCTTTATTAGGTGAACCTACTTCTCTAAAAAGAATTTGGAAGCCCAAAGTTTATGTGCCCACGGATGAGGCCGCTTCTGCAACCCTTTTAAAGCTGGTTCATGCCCTGGAAGATAACGACGACGTGCAGAACGTTTTTTCAAATGCGGATATAGCCCCAGATGTTTTGGAAAGGTTGAGTTCATAGGAAGCGTGAAGATCATTGGGATAGACCCCGGCCTTCGTCATACAGGGTGGGGCGTCATAGAGACGGAAGGCTCTCGAACCTCTCACATCGCCCATGGACGCATTTGCCCCCAGACTACGGCCCCTTTCTCGGCTCGGCTTTACGCTCTTTATACAGAACTGAGAGATATACTGGCTTTCTATTCGCCCCACGAGGCCGCCATAGAGAAAGTGTTCGTAAATAACAATCCTGCGTCTACCTTGCAACTGGGCATGGCGCGAGGCGTTCTCCTTATAGCGCCCCAAAGTCACTCCATACCCTGCTTTGAGTACGAACCCAACAAGATAAAAAAATCTGTCATAGGACAAGGGCATGCGGACAAGACCCAGGTAGAGAAAATGGTGCGCCTCCTTTTGCCAGGGTGCGATGCCACAAAAGACAGTGCAGATGCTTTGGCAATTGCTATTTGTCATGCCCACCACCGCACTTTTGAAAACAAGATCAATTCTATCTCCCAGAGCTGCCCATGATAGGGAAACTAACGGGGTGTCTCGAGGATATTCAAGGCTCTCACCTTGTTATCAACGTGCACGGCGTCGGATACCTGGTTACTTGCTCTCATCATACGCGAAAGGCTTTTTCTGTTAACGAAACAGTCAGCCTGCATATAGAAACCCATATTCGGCCAGAACACATCACGCTCTACGGCTTTTCTTCAGCGTGGGAAAAGCAGGTTTTTAATCATCTTTATAGTGTGCAGGGGGTGGGCGGAAAGATGTGCTTGGCCCTGCTCTCAGCCCTGACACCTGATGAAATAGTGCAGGCGATCCTAGGCCAAAATCCTGGGCCTCTCACCCGTGCAGAAGGCGTGGGACAAAAGCTAGCTGCCCGCATCGTCAATGAGCTCAAGGGAAAGAATTTCCCGCTCTCCTCTTTGCCAAACTCAGCGTCTGCGTCGTCTCAAAACTCTGTGCTCTCCGAAGAAGCCTTGTCGGTTCTTATGAACTTGGGTTATTCTAGAACACAGGCTTACCAAGCGATTGCGGAAGCCTTACGGAAAGATGAGCCCCCCAACTCGCTTGGACAGCTTTTGCCTATGGTTTTGAAACAGTTGGCAGCTTCTTAAGTAATTTTAAAGATAGGATCAAATGCGACTTACCTCGCCTCAACCCACGGAGCAAGATAACCTTGTAGAAGCGGACAGATCTTTGCGCCCCCTAAGCTTTGAGGACTTTATAGGGCAGGGCTCCCTCAAAAAAAACCTGAAGATTTTTATCGAGGCCTGCAAGGCTCGGCGAGAATCCCTAGACCATGTCTTATTCTATGGCCCTCCCGGTCTTGGGAAAACAACCCTTGCGCAGATCGTGGCTCATCAACTGGGAGTGGGCTTACGCACAACTTCCGGCCCCATCATCTCCAAAGCAGGGGACCTGGCAGCTATACTGACCAATCTTCAGCCTTACGATGTCCTATTTGTAGATGAGATCCACCGATTAAATCCCACTGTAGAAGAGATGTTGTACCCAGCCATGGAGGACAGGAAGCTTGATCTGCTCATAGGAGAGGGTCCAGCCGCCCGCACTGTGCAAATCGATCTGCCGCCCTTTACCCTTATCGGAGCCACCACCCGTCTAGGTCTCATCACACGCCCACTAAGGGAAAGATTTGGCATCCCCCTGGGCCTTACTTTTTATGAATCTCAAGAGCTTGCCGAGATCATCAAAAAGGCTTCAATAAAGTTAGATTTTTCCATAGAAGAAAAAGGAGCTCAAGAGATAGGAAAACGAGCAAGAGGAACGCCTAGGATCGCTTTGCGCCTGCTCAGGCGCGTCAGGGACATTGTCACCATACAAAATGGTTGCCTCCTAAACGAGGACACCGTGAAGAACGCCTTGGAACAATTAGAAATAGATGCGGGCGGATTTGACCCCGTCGACCGGCGTTATCTTACCATGATTGCCAAACACTACAATGGAGGGCCTGTTGGCCTTGACACCTTGGCTGCTATTTTATCGGAACAGAAGGATGTCATAGAGGAAGCCATAGAGCCCTACCTTATTCAAGAGGGCTTTATTCAGAGGACCCCACGCGGCCGAATGCTAACAAAAACGGCCTTCGATCATCTGGGAATCTGTTCCCCAGCTGAGCACAGGCTTTTCTCAGAAAATGAATGAGGCAAAGATTCTACCGCACGTATTCAAAACCCGGATTTATTACGAAAATACGGACGCTCAGGGGATCGTCTATCACGCCGAATATCTGAAATTTGCCGAGCGGGCTCGCACAGAATTCCTAAGAGAAAGAGGTATTCATCAAGAGAAGATGCGCCAGCAAGAAGGTTGTATATTTTCTGTAACTCAGATAAACATTAAGTATAAAGGTGTATGCATCCTGGACGATCTCATAGAAGTGGAAACGACTGTAAAGTCGCTGACACCCTTGAAAATAGTTCTATGCCAGACTGTAAAAGTCGGGGACGTCATGAAAACACAAATGGAGGTAGACGTGGTGGTTCTAGGCAAGAGCGATAACCATAAAAATGGGGGCTGGTATCTAAAATCTCTCCCCAGACATCTTTTGGAAAAGCTAAAGGAATATCATAATGCTTAACGTATCTACCGCTTCAGGTTCTGTTCTCCTAGAAGAACATGTGTCGCGCGAAGCAGGCTTCGGGTTCTGGAATCTTTTTTGGCAAGCCGATCTTTTTGTCCAATTTATCATGCTTCTCCTCCTGGCGGCTTCTTTGTGGAATTGGAGCGTCATTTTCTATAAAGTCTTAGAATTCAAAAAGATATCGATAAACTGCCAAAAATTTCTTTCTCTTTTTTTCTCCAACATGTCCTTAAAAGAATTAAGCTTAAAAACAAAGGATGTGAAAAACAACCCCATGGCGTTTATTCTTCGGGCTGTAATGGAAGAATCCCAGGCACCAGACTTTGGTAAGGGAGGCTATGACTTGAAGAGCGCGCAGCTGCACCGTCTGGAGCGTGTCATGGAATCGGGTGCACGCCTGGAAATGTCTCGCCTTGAGAGATACTTGGGATCTCTTGCGACCATTGGCTCTTCGGCCACCTTTATCGGTCTTCTGGGGACAGTCTGGGGAATCATGAACAGCTTCCAATCGATCGCCTCCTCCAAGAATACTAGCCTGGAGGTCGTAGCTCCTGGTATAGCAGAAGCCCTTGCTGCCACAGCTTTCGGCTTGATGGCGGCCATCCCAGCCATGGTCGCCTACAACCAATTTGCTCAAATGCTTTCCAAAAAGGCAACAGAGCTGGAAATTTTCTGCGATGACCTGAAAAACGTCTTGTCTAAGAACATTTTGGAAGAGTAAGAGATGGAGAGCAGAGGGCCCGCCCATAAGAAAAGCTCCAGATTTTCCAGCGCCTACAGGCCTGTGAGCGACATCAATGTCACCCCCTTCATAGATATAATGCTGGTATTGCTGGTGGTTTTTATGATCACGGCCCCCCTACTAAGTTCGGGGGTAAAAGTAGACCTACCGAAAACCAAGGCATCTGGCTTGGAAGAAAAGGATAAGCCTCTTGTGATCACTTTGGATGAAAAAGGGGGGCTTTACGTTCAAGACCTGCCGGTGGAACAACAAAATCTTTTGCCAAAACTGGAGGCCATGACCGCAAGGAATCATGAAGCGACCCTTTATATCAAAGCTGACCGCCGCATTTCTTATGGACAGGTGATGAAGGTCATGGGCCTTATTAGCGACGGCGGGTTTTCAAAAGTTGCCCTGGTCTCTCTTCCGGCAGGCACGTCCGCACTGGCGTAGGAGTCAGGACAGAAATGATTAGCAAAAAAGCTTTTTTCTTTTCTGTTTCTCTTCACTTCCTCATTTTCCTGGTTTTGTTTGTTAGGCTGCCGTGGAAAAAGGCCCCTCTCACATTTCCAAAAACGATTCCAGTGCGCATCGTGCCTCTGGGGAAGATAACCCAGTCTCCCCCTCTTATAAGAAAAAATGCAGCAGTGGACGTGACAAAAAAATCTACCTACAAAGCCGCCTCTTCCCCCACTCAGCAAGAGGAAAAGAGCTCGACCCCAGAAGAAGCCAAGCCAGCAACTGCGCCCTTGGTGCCGGCGCCTCTTCCCAC
>CAYXFG010000026.1:0-10930 GCA_964464225.1 uncultured Holosporaceae bacterium | reverse complement strand
AAGATTACAGGTTTTGACTCCCAGGGTCTGAGAGGCGAGCTCGTATGAGCTGGCTCTCCCGCCTGAGTTCTGGTCTTAAGAAAACCTCCTCTCACCTTACAGAGAAGATAAGCGAGGTCTTCGCACGGGGCGCCGTTGATAAGGATACCCTCGGGGCTTTGGAAGAGGTGCTGATTCAAGCAGACCTGGGGGCGCCCTTGGCGGCTCAGATCACTCAGAAGATAGCCCAGGCCAAGCTTAAAAGGGATCTTACTTTAGAAGATATAAAAGAGATTGCAGCTCAGGAGATTCAGGCTCGGCTTCAGAATGGCCCCCAAGGGTTGGAATTGTTAAAGGATAGACATCAGCCCCATGTGGTCCTCATGGTGGGGGTGAACGGCAGTGGCAAGACCACGACCTGCGCCAAGCTCGCTTCCTATTACAAAGCCCAAGGGAAATCCGTAGCCATTGCAGCGTGCGACACCTTTAGGGCTGCGGCCACCGAGCAGCTGCAAGTGTGGGGAGAGCGTCTGGGTATTCCCATCATTAAAGGTGCTGCCCACGCAGATCCAGCTGGGCTGGCCTACCACGCTTACGAGACAGCAGTCAAAGAAAAATGGGACGTGCTTTTGGTGGACACAGCGGGACGCCTCCACACCAATCATAGCTTGATGGAAGAGCTTAAAAAAATAATCCGAGTCCTGAACAAGATAGATAAAAGCCTGCCCCATGATTGCCTCATGGTTGTTGATGGAACGGCGGGGCAGAATGCCTATGCGCAGGTCTCTATTTTTCAAGAAGCAGTAAAGGTGACAGCTCTGGTTGTGACAAAACTAGACGGAACAGCGCGGGGGGGCGTGGTAGTCGGAATTTCGGAGAGGTTTCATCTTCCCATTTGTGCCATAGGAGTGGGTGAGCAACAAGATGATCTTCAGCCTTTTGAGTCGGTGGCCTTTTCAAGATCTTTGCTAGGACTAGCCTGCTGAGACAATCTTCCAAGAAGAGGCGGGGTTTTAGGATTTGCAATAGTATTCAGTATGAGTAGAGTGCAGCTTTTTCATGTGAACACAAGGCGTAGGAGTAAGAGGAGAGATCGACGGACGTAGATAAGAAAAATATGTTAGTGAAACTACCATAAGAATAAGAAAAAAAGCGGCCTTTATCATTTGTCTCCCCTCAGTATTTAGTTATTTTTAAAATTTAAAACTACTTAATTATACAGTTATATTGCTTCTCTTATCAAACGCTTGCTCTGATGTCAGGCAGGTATTGACTTTTTTTCCATAATGGCTATGTTAGGGGCGGCCGCTTTGCGTAGCTTTGGCTGTATTAAAACGCAAGTGCCGGCCATATTTTTAAAGAATTTAGGTAATTAATCTTATGAAACATAACACTTCTGCAGCGGAAAACTTCGCTGAGCTTCTTGAAAAATCCCTGTGCAATATAAAGGCCTTTGAGGGCCAGGTCTTGAAGGGGACTGTCGTTGCCATCGAGAAAGACATGGCCGTCATTGATGTCGGTCTGAAGTCTGAGGGCCGCGTTTCACTGCGAGAGTTTGGCGTGGGAGGCCAAGAAGTTAAAGTAGGAGATACGGTGGAGGTGTATGTCGAGCGCCTGGAAAACCGAGACGGAGAAATCGTTATCAGCCGAGAAAAGGCACGCCGGGAAGCAGCCTGGGAAAGCCTGGAAGAGGCTTTCAATAAGAAAGAGCGTGTGCTGGGGGTAATCACCAGCCGCGTGAAAGGTGGCTTTACCGTTGATTTGTTGGGGGCGTCCGCCTTCCTCCCTGGTAGCCAGATTGATGTGCGGCCTATAAAAGACTCGGACAGTTTGATGAATATAGAACAGCCGTTCTTAATTTTAAAAATGGATCGTCTAAGGGGCAATATTGTCGTTTCGCGTCGTGCCATCCTTGAAGAATCCCGAGCAGAGGCACGCAGTGAAATCATGTCCACCATCCAGCCTGGTAATGTTCTAGAAGGAATTGTTAAAAACCTTACAGATTACGGAGCTTTCGTTGATTTGGGCGGAATAGATGGGCTTCTGCACGTCACAGATATCTCCTGGTCCCGTGTGGGCCACCCCTCTGAGGCCTTATCCATTGGCCAAACCGTTCAGGTGAAAGTTATCAGAGTCTCAGAAGGGTCAAGAATCTCCCTGGGAATGAAGCAGCTGGAAGAGGACCCTTGGAAAGCCTTTACAGCCGCTCTTGTGCCCGGCACTGAGATTGATGGAACCATTACCAGCCTAATGGATTATGGCGTTTTTGCCGAAGTTTCCCCAGGTGTTGAGGGGCTGATCCATAGCTCTGAGCTTAGCTGGACCCGGAAAAGTGTGCCCACTAGCAAGGTGGTATCTGCGGGAGACAAGGTGCGCGTGCGCATTCTGGATGTGGATTTCGAGAAACATCGCCTCAGTCTTAGCCTGAAGCAATGCATGGAAAATCCATGGAGAGACTTCGCTCAGGCCCACCCCTTAGGGGAGATTGTGGAAGGTGAGGTGAAGAATGCCACAGAGTTTGGCTTGTTTGTAGAACTTGCCAATGGCCTTGATGGTCTTATCTACTTGACGGATCTTTCTTGGGATCAGGATGGAGAGGAAGCCATGTCTCACTTTAAGAAGGGAGATAAAATAAAGGTAAAAGTTCTGGAAGTGGATGTAGAAAAAGAAAGGATACGTCTGGGGTACAAGCAGCTTACAGACGATCCCTACGCTGGCTTGACCACCGCCCGCCCTGGAGAGATTGCTACTTGTACGGTTCAAAAGATTCTGGAAAACGGTCTTGAAGTTATGACTGATAAGGGACTGCTAGGGTTTATTAAGAAAGGCGATCTGGCTAAGGATCGGTCCGAACAGCGTCCTGAGAGATTCGCGGTGGGTGAAAGGTTTGACGCCCAAGTTCTTTCTGTGGAAAGCAAAAGCAGAAAGCTCCTTCTCTCCATAAAGGCCCGTGAAGTTGCTGAAGAGCGTCAAGCTATGGCTGAATTTGGTTCGTCAGATAGCGGTGCTAGCCTGGGAGACATTCTGGGAGCGGCCATTGATCTTAGCCGGGTGAAAGAAAAAAAGGCTACAAAAAAGGCTTCTGTGGAGACTGATGTCACTGACCTTGGCGCCCTGGAAGAAGAAAATTCGGCCCCCAAGAAAAAATCAAAGAAAACGGAGAAATAACCTCTTTGGGACTAAAGCTTGTGCTGTTTTGTAAATTCTTTCTCCAGAGGGCTTGACGAATTTTTGGAAAACGGCTTTAACAGTAGGAGAGTTTCCTCTCGGTTCCGAGATGATACTGCGGGTGTGGTGAAATTGGTAGACACACTAGATTTAGGTTCTAGCGGCTCACGCTGTGGGGGTTCAAGTCCCTCCACCCGCACCAAAATTCTTGATAGTATTTAATTTAGAGAAAGACGGTATTCAGGATGAGCTCACCTTGTTCTCAGGCGCACAAAAGCAACCTATTCAGGGAGTTTGTTGTGACCATTCCTCACAAAGATTTACAAGCCGCTATTGAAAAGGTCCTCGCTCAGAAGGCTGCTGCTGTGACAATCCCTGGATACAGGCCCGGCAAGGCTCCCCTGGCCCGTGTGTTCAAAAAGTACGAAGACCAGGTTGTGTCTTCAGCTCTTGATAACTTGGTAGAAGAAACCTCTGAAAAGCTGATGAGAGAGAATAAAATTCGTCCTGCTTTGCAGCCACATTTCCATATGGGTGACTATCAAGAGGGGAAAGATTTCTCTTACAGCTTTCATATGGAGGTCATGCCAGAGATTGAGCCGGTAGATCCTTCTTTACTCTCGTTTAAACTTTATAAGGTGATCCACGATCCTTCTAAAGATAGAGATTTCATGGAGCTTCAAGCTCTTTTGCACAGCTCTGTAAAAAACGCGGGGCGTCCAGCTCAAGTGGGCGACTTGCTATCCATCGACTACGAAGGCAAGATAAGCGGTGAGGCTACTTCCTTTGAGAAAAAAGAGGGTTTCCAATGGAGGCTTGGCTCTGGGCAGGGTATCGTCACGCTTCTCGAGAAAGACTTAGTTAGTCGCTCAGAAGGAGATAGTTTTGTTCTGAGCGCAGCGCTGGGTGATGCCTTCTCTCGGAAGGGGAAGGACCAAGAGAACGCAGAGTTTTCTATTACTGTGAAGAAAGTCCTCGAGGTGGTGCCCCACCCCATCGACAACACCTTGGCAGAAAAAATAGGATGCCGATCTCTTGAGGAACTGCAGGAGCTAAGTAAAGCTCACAAGTTGCAGGTTAACCGTTCTCTCGAAAGATCCTTGGCCAAGCAAATCATTTTGGATGCCCTGGACGCCCAGTATTCTTTTGAGGTGCCCCAGGGGTTGGTCGATCTTGAATTTAAAATTATCAAGCAACAGTACGACCAAGAAATGAATGACGTCGAGGAAGGGCTGTCTGAAAAAAGAAGCCCTGAATCCTTGGCGGAGGAATTCCTTCCCATTGCTGAAAGGCGGGTACGTCTTGGCCTCATTTTAGCGGACATCGGCTCTAGACACCAGCTTGGGGTCTCTTCCCAGGAATTGGTGGAAGCCGTGATCTCGGAAGCCAGGCACCATGGTGTGGGAGAGCGTCAGGCCATGGAGTACTACCAGAAGAATACCAACGCACTCACTCAATTGAGGGCTAAGGTTCTGGAAGAAAAAACCATCGACTTTATCCTCAAAACTGCTAACATCCAAGAAGAGGCTATCTCTGAGCAGGAGCTTGTAGATATAAGAAACAAAAAGCTGGACGACCTTCAGCGCCCAGCCACAGGAGCATAAAGTGAGAGACGCAGTAAGTACCTATATGAACACCCTCGTACCCATGGTCATTGAGCAGACGGCTCGTGGCGAGAGGTCCTATGATATATATTCGCGTCTTTTGAAGGAGAGAATCATCTTCCTCGTGGGCGAAGTCAACGACCAAACAGCCAGTTTGGTGTGTGCCCAGCTTTTATTTTTGGAAGCAGAAAACCCTAAAAAAGATATTTCTTTTTATATTAATTCACCCGGTGGCGTTGTGACTGCTGGATTATCCATTTTTGACACCATGAACTATATTCGGGCCGACGTGTCCACCGTATGCCTGGGGCAAGCCGCATCCTTCGGATCCTTGTTGTTGGCAGCGGGAGCAAAGGGCAAAAGATACTCTCTTCCTAATTCTCGCGTCATGATACATCAGCCCTTGGGAGGAGCACGGGGGCAGGCCACCGATATAGAGATTCACGCTAGAGAAATCCTAGACCTGCGCAAGCGCCTCTACAACATTTATGTTAAGTGCACCGGCCAGACCTTTAAAGTCATTGAGGAATCCATGGAACGAGATCGTTTCCTCAGTGCTGAAGAGGCTAAAAAATTCGGCATTATTGACGAAATTGTAGAGTGTAGGCCCAAGGCTTCAGCAGAAGTGGCCGATGCCTTGGCTGGAGCGGAACCCCAAGTCCTATAATTTAAGGCCCTGGATTGCAGAGCGGGCCAGCTTGTCTGCGCGCTCATTCTCGAGATGTCCCGCGTGGCCCCTCACCCAGTGCCAGGTAATGGAGTGTTGGGATGCCAGCGCATCGAGTTGCTCCCAGAGAGCCCGGTTCTTTACCGGCTCTTTGTTAGAGGTCTTCCACCCATTTTTTTTCCATCGTTCGATCCAAAGAGTGATTCCATTTTTGACATAGGTGCTGTCGGTGTATAAATGAATGGAGACGGCCTTTTTCACAGATTCAAGGGCTTTTACCGTCGCTAAAAGCTCCATCTGATTGTTGGTAGTATGGCTCGTGGAGCCAGAAATTTCCTTCTCTGAGTCTTTGTAGCGTAGCAAAGCGCCCCAACCTCCTGGTCCTGGGTTGCCTTCACAGGCTCCATCCGTGTATATTTCCACAATATGCTTATCTCTCGACATGGTTCCGCAGGCGATAAATTGAAACTTGGCACTGGCTTTACTGTATAAGAAAATGAAGTTTAATGCGACCCTTTTGCCCGCCACCTTGGTTAAAAGATACAAAAGGTTCCTGGCTGATCTCCGTTTGCCTACCGGTGAAATCATCACAGCTCATTGTCCCAACTCTGGCTCCATGAAGGGCCTCAATGAGCCTGGCCAGAAGGTTTGGTATAGCAAGAGAGAAAAGCCAGGGGCTTCACTGGGCTATACCTTAGAGTTTGTGGAATGCCACGGTGTAAAAGTGGGCATTAACACCCAATACCCCAATAAGCTATTCAAAGAAGGCTTGGAAAAAGGCCAGATCTGCGAATTGGAGGGCTGTGTGCTCAAGAAGCATGAAGTCAGGGTGGGTGACAATTCTCGTCTCGATTTTTTGTTAGAGGATGGTGGTGGCAAACTTCTTTACGTGGAGGCTAAAAATGTGACATTGAGAGAGGGAGACACGGCTTACTTTCCCGATGCGGTTACCTCGCGAGGGAGTAGGCACCTCCTCGAACTCATAAAGTTGAGACAACAAGGTTTTGAAGCCGTCATGTTTTATGTGATCCAGAGAGGAGACTGTCAATCTTTTTCCCTGGAGAGAGGAATTGATCCTGTGTATTTTAATACCTTTATGAAGGCGCTGGACGCCGGCGTACGCGTTTATGCCTACGCATGCCGCATAACCGATACAGAAATTCTTCTGAATGCGAGGCTGCCTTTGGTCTTAGAAGGGCGTCTTTTTGAATGAATAAAGCTTCTTTTGAAGGAATGCGTAAAGCAGGCTCTTTGGCCGCTTCGGTTTTGGACTACATAACGCCTTATGTGGTGCCAGAGGCCACCACTGACCATTTGAATACACTGTGCCATGAATTCATAGTGGCTCGAGGGGGGGTGCCCGCCCCTCTAAACTATAGGGGCTTTCCTAAATCCATTTGTACTTCTGTCAACCATGTGGTGTGTCACGGCATCCCAGGACCCAAAAAATTGAAGACGGGAGACATCGTGAACATTGATGTGACAGTGATTGTGGACGGCTGGCACGGAGATACGAGTCGGATGTTTTATGTAGGGGCGGTCGCAGTCCTGCCAAAAAGGTTGGTGGAAGTTACCTACGAATGTTTAATGCGCGGTATTGAGGTGGTTCGCCCCGGGGCGCGCTTGGGAGATATTGGGTTTGCCATTCAATCGTACGCCGAAAAAAACAGGTTCTCAGTAGTGCGCGATTTTTGTGGGCATGGTATAGGCCGTTCTTTCCATTTGCCCCCTGAGGTGCTCCATTATGGGCGTAAGGGCGATGGTGAATCTCTTCAGGAAGGTATGTTCTTAACCATTGAGCCTATGATCAATGCGGGCGGCTTTGAAGTTAAGATTTTGCAGGATGGCTGGACAGCGGTTACGAGAGACAAATCCTTATCTGCCCAGTTTGAGCATACCATCGGCATCACCCGAGAGGGTTGCGAAATTTTCACGCTTTCTCCGGCGGGGTATGGGTGCCCGCCCTACAGCTAGGGAAGGAATGGACTCTCACAAAGAAGGGCATCGCAGTCGCCTTCGGGGGCGGTTTTTGAAAAGTAGCTTTGAAAGCATACCTGATTATGAGCTTTTGGAGGTGTTGCTTTTTCTGTCCAATCCGCGGGCTGATATGAAGCCGGTAGCCAAAAATCTAATGGAAAAGTTTAAGACCCTGACCGGGATTTTTCAGGCCGTGCCCGAAGATCTGCTTCAGGTAAAGGGAGTAGGGGAATCTGTTTGTGTGACCTTCCGCGCCATCCACTTGGTTGCCCAACGGATCTCCCAGGAAAGTTTGAAGAAGCGAGCTGTTTTTAGCAGCCTGAGTGATCTTGTGCGCCACTGCAGGCTTCGTATTGTGGACCCTTCGCGGGAACAATTTCACGTTATGTATCTCGATAAAAAAGGGCAGCTGATAGGCGAAGAAAGCCATCAAGTGGGCACCATAGACGCGACGATGGTTTATCCCAGAGAGATTATCAAAAAAGCTTTGGGGTGGGGAGCGTCGGGCTTGGTTTTGGTGCACAATCATCCCAGCGGAGACTGTACGCCATCCTCATCGGATGTGGAGTTGACCCGTTATATCGCAGAAGCCGGGAAGATGCTAGGCATAGAAGTAATGGATCATATTATCATCAGCGCTGTAGAAAGCTACTCCATGGCGCAACAAGGTATGATCTAAGTCGGGAAAGTGGAAAGTAAAATCAGGGATTAAAAAAGACCCCAACAGCCATTCAAAGCCGGGGGTCCTCTTCAAAGAACCATTTCTTAGCTTTGTGCTGGCTCAGTGGTAGTTTCAGCAACAGGCTCAGCGGAAGCGGTCGCGTCAGCAGCAACGGCTGCATCTGCAGAAGCAGCTTCGGTAGCGGTAGAAGCTTCAGGCGCTGGAGCTGCAGTATCAACCACGGGCTGCTCTACAGTTTCAACAGGGACTTCTTCTTGCTTTTTATCGCAGTTAGCTAAGCCCAAAAGCAAAGCCACAGCAAGTAACGAGTATGCCTTTTTCAATGTAATTCTCCTTAAAAATTTCAGCATGTAAAATGTACTCTTACTCCGATCATTAGCACAAAATTTCGAGGTTTGCTAGGGGTGTGCGAAAAAAAATGAAGATAACGAGGGCTCCCAAAAGCTCTTAGGGGGCACAGTACTCTGGCGAAACGATGCATCAGGGAAATCTCTAAAAAATTCTTCCCTCGTGCGCTGCCAGCTTTTTTATCATGGTTTTTTGAAAAAATGGAGAGGGATTAATTGCCACCAGTAAGCCTGTATAAGGTAAGCGGCAGCTGGCACTGTAAGAAGGAGAGGCAAATAAAGAAAGCCCGAGACCCCCGCGGTGGTTAAAAAATAGTCCACCCGGGGATGTAGGATTAGAAAGTAGAAGACTAGTGTGCTTACCAGGACCGACATTTTCATCATATAGATTGAAGGATTTTTAAGAAAGAGGAGGCCTCTTCTCTTCAGGAGACCGCCCAGGACCACTGTCTGTGCCCAAGCCGAGAGGCTGGTAGACAGCGCCAGGCCCACATACTGCAAGCTTTGGATAAGTGCCAGATTGAGAATAACGTTAAGGATTACGGCAGCGGCGCCCACGACCAGAGGGGTACGCGTATCCCCATGGGCGAAAAAACAGGTGCTAAAGAGTTTTAGAAGAATGTAGGCGGGGAGTCCTGAGGCCAGTGCCATCAACGTGTGAGCGGTGGGCATGATGGAGGCGGTCTGAAATGCGCCGTGCGCATAAAGAGAGAGAACCAAGCTGGGAGCCATAAAAACAAGGGCAAGCGTAGGGCCGATGGCTAGTACCAAGGAGAGCTTGATGGCTTCACTCTGCAGTTCCCGTGCCTTGTTCTTTTCTCCCGCTTGCAGGGCTCTGGATAGGGTGGGAAGGAGGACGGTGCTCATGGCGGCGCCTATCACGCTTAAGGGCAGCTGTGCAAGCCTGTCTGCGTAATTCATATAAGAGATTCCACCTACGTCAAGGTAAGAGGCAAGCATGATATCTAAAAATAAATTGATCTGAACAACGCCTGACCCTAGGGCAGCCGGCAGCAAGACTCTAAGAAAGCGGCGAACCTCGGGGGTGAGGGAAGGCATCTTAAGGCTAATTCTTATATGGGAAAACTGGCAAGGAACAAAAACCCACAGGAACTGTACCACGCCACATCCAAGAACTCCCCACGATAGAGCGTATCCCGGGGAGCTTAAGAGGTCGGTGAAGAAGATGATGGAAAATATGATGAACAGGTTGCCTGCTGCAGGCGAAGCTGAAGCTGCTACAAACCTCTCAAAAGAATTCAAGATCCCACCAAAAAAGGCAGTAAAAGAAATGAAGATCAGAAAGGGGAAGGTGATCTTTGAGAACTGCAACGTGAGGGCTAGGCGCTCTGGTGTTTGGGAAAGACCCCGGAACAACAACGGCAGAAGATCCGGGAGAAAAAATTCTACCACCACCGTAAGCGCGACAAGTGTAAAAGCCAATAACGAAAATATGGTGGAGGCAAAGTTTAGCGCTTCTCGTTTGCCTCGGGTGACCAGGATCCTGGAGAAAAGGGGCACGAAAGAAGCATTAAGGGCCCCTTCCGCAAAGATTCTCCGAAAAAGGCTGGGTATTTTTATAGCAATTCCTACGGCGTCGCTTACGTAGCTTACCCCGATATAATGAGCTTGCAGCATTTCCCTAACGAATCCGGTTAGCCGGCTCAGGATGGTGAAAGCTCCCACCGACAGTACAGATCGAAAAAAGGTCATGGTTTTTTTCTTTTCAAATTTGGTTTTTCACAGTACCTGCGCATCATAAAAAAGCGTCCTCTCATATGCAAGCGTTTTTCTTGGGGCAGGCACACCACCTCAATACCCCAGTTTTCTTGCATTTTTCGATCTATGCATTTTTTGCATGACAGTTATGCGCAAAATGATATTGCTTTAAATAAAATATCGCGTATATTCCACTTCAGATACCGCTTTCGAGTTTTAAAAAAACTCTTCAAAAGTTCTAGGTGCAAAGCCTAGAATTAAGGGGTAACACCCTTAAAAGTTACGTCTTTCAGACGTAAGCCTCCCTGTTAAAACTAGGGGCCAGATTTTTCTGGCCCCTTTTTTCTGAAGGGTCCTCTGAGTGGTTGTATGGGGGGCGCCTTGGAAATTGAACACATGTCTCTAATGGAAATTCCCCCTCTGCTTCATCTCTTAAGGTTTATCTAAAAAGGGGGCCGCTAAACTTTAGTCCTTGCCAAAAAAAGGGGACTAGGGGGCGAGCCGTATTTCCTAACCTGGCGGCATAAAGGCAGACAGCATGGGAGGCGATGAGTCTTTCTGAGGGTATCCCTCTTTGTGACTCCCTCCAGGAAAGCCAGATACATGGGTGCACAAGACTTTGCAGCTCTTCTTACAAAAGTCCTGTAAAAGTGGGCTTGCAAAAGGATCTATGGACTTCTGTCAGTCTAAACGCCAAGACTGGGGTTTCCACAAGAGCCGGCCCGAGGATACCGAAGCCTTGTAGGGTGCAGGGGTTGGCTCTATAATCAAAAGAGCAAGACTAATT
>CAYXFG010000025.1:0-10959 GCA_964464225.1 uncultured Holosporaceae bacterium | reverse complement strand
AGGAGGCAGTTTGACGAAATTCTCCAGAGCCGAGCGCTGAAAAGCATAAATTCCCATGTGATGAAAATAAATACCATGCCCGCTGGCAACAGCAGATCTGGTAAAATAAAAGGCCTGTCCCACCTCGCCCTCAAGGGCCCCCACCACAGCCTTAACCACATTGGGATTCTCTCTTTCTTCCGGGGTGCGCGTAGGTGTCACCAGGGTGGCGATTTGAAACCCCCTGTTGTGTTCAAAAGGTTTCAGGACTCTCCGAATATCCGCAGGCTCTATGGTGGGCAAGTCTCCCTGAAGATTAATGACGGTGGAGAAAGCCCCCAGCGGGTCGTAGGCCTTGAGAGCCGCAAAAACCCTATCTGTGCCAGAGGGAAGATCAGGGTCTGTCAGCAGAGCCGTCCCCCCCAAACCCTCAATCAAGTTCTTGATAACCGGTGAACAGCAAGCCACCACCACCGGCCCTATCCCTGCGGCCACGGCTCTTTCCCAGACATGTTGAATCATGGGTTTGCCTCCTATGAGAGCCAGGGGCTTATCCGGCAGCCGCGTGGCGGCAAGGCGACTGGGGATCAAAACAAGAGCAGCTTGTGTCATCATAAAACCTCCAAGAGATGGTAATCCCACCATAAGAGTGCTATAAGCATCTTGTCAAACACCTGCTGCCTTAGATAGACCCCATGGCCCTCCTTAAGAAGATAGCTTTTTTGTTCGGGATGATAAGCTTTTTGAAGGCAGGTTTTTGCGCGCCCCAGCCCACTTACTATCTAGCCGCTCGCATGCTAGAAACCCCCAAATACAAGGAAGATTTCATTTCCTTTTCTTATGCTAACCCCCTTGCGCCGAAAGGCGGTGAGATCCATCTCTACACCTCCCGCCAATTTGATGCTTTCAACCCTTTTCTTCTGAAAGGGGTGACGCCCGACGGTATCCACCTGATGTATGCCCAGCTTATGAAGTCCCCCCTGGACGACCCCAACGTCAGCTATCCCTACGTGGCAGACAGGGTGACGGTGGACAAATCCCACACCTCAGTCACCTTTTTCCTGAACCCCCGCGCCAAATTTCACGATGGATCCCCCATCACTTCTGAAGATGTAAAGTTCAGTTACGAAAACATTCGCTCCTATGGGATTCCCATCTATAAAGCGGCTCTTTCTCATGTAGAAACTGTCACGTGTCCCACCTCCCAGATCGCGCGCTTCCACCTGAAATCCCCGTCAACGGATGTGCCTTTCATGCTGGGTAAGCTGTTTATTTTTTCCAAAAAATCCTACGCAGGGCGCTCCTTCAATGACGCCAGCCTGCTTCCTCTGGGGTCGGGGCCGTACCGCCTGTCCTACGAAATGCGCGGCGGTGATGTGCGTTACCAGCGCGTCAAGAACTGGTGGGGCGCGGCTCTCCCTGTAAATCGAGGTTTCTACAACTTCGACACAATCCATTACATCCTATTTATTAACAGAGATGCGGGCCTCGAAGGATTTAAGAAAGGCATCCTTGACGTGTGGAATGAAGACCGGGTGTCGAACTGGATGACACAATATGATTTTGAGGCTGTCAAAAAGGGCGAAGTGCGCCGATATAATTATCGAACGAAAAAGGCTAGCGGATTCAAGGGTCTATTTATCAACCTGCGCCGCCCTCATCTGCAGAATCGACGGGTTCGAAGGGCGCTCAATCTCTTGTTCAATTTTGAATGGTTGAACAGCCACCGCTTTTATAACAAATACACAAGAAATACCAACATCTACACAAACTCTGGGTTTGGATCGTCCGGTCCCCTTTCAGCGGCTGAAAAAGCTTTCTTGAACACAAATGGATTGCAGGAGCTTGCAAAAGAGTTGGAGGCTTCTAAGCCTCCTTCGGTTAATAAAAACGGACACTTAGAACGCCGGCACTTAGATGAAGCCCTAAAATTATTTCTCCAAGCAGGCTGGGCGCACAGCGGAAAAAGACTGTTGCACGTCTCCACCAAAGAGCCCTTCAAGATCAATCTCTTGGTCATCTCGTCTCACCAGGGGAGAATATTCGAGAATTATATCAACACCCTCAAAAAAATAGGCATTGAAGCCGAGGTAACGGTGGTGCCACGAGGAGCCTATTTTGAACGATTAAATGCCTTTGATTATGATCTCATTTTCAACAATCATCCCCCTGTTAACATCCCCGGACCTGAACAAGAGGACTTGTGGGGAAGCAAAGCCGCCCTATCCATGGGCACCCTGAACCTTTCGGGGATTCAAAACCCCCTGATCGATAAGCTAATCGCCACCATCAAGACAGCCTCCACCCTGGAGAGCTTGAAGACCTATACTTCCCTACTGGATCGTGTTATCAATTTAGAAGGGTATTTAATCCCCGGCTGGATCGCCAGCGTTAACCACCTGGCTTGCTGGAACAAGTTCGGGTTCCTGCTTACTCCAGAAGCTTTGGACGACATAAATGTTTGGTGGACACTCAAGAGATAGACGCACGCCATGATGGCCTATTTGCTCAAAAGACTTCTTCTGCTTTTTCCCACTCTCCTTGCTATAATTTTCCTCAACTTTGTGGTGGTACAAATAGCGCCCGGCGGCCCCATAGAGCAAGTTCTGGTCAAAGTACGGGGAGGCATGGATGATTCTTTCGCAGACTCTTCTGCCCTGGACCCCAGCGTCTCTGGCTATCAAGGCGCCCGAGGCCTGCCCCCTGACTTTGTAAAAGAGCTGGAAAAACAATACGGTTTTGACAAGCCCTTCCTGGAGCGCTTTTGGATCATGATAAAAAATTATATGACCTTTGACCTGGGGCGCAGCTACTTTCGAGAAGCCAACGTTTCAGATATTATTTTTTCAAAGATGCCTGTCTCAGTTTCCTTGGGCGTATGGTCCACCCTTCTTATTTACCTTATCGCCATCCCCCTGGGTATTTCCAAAGCAACCAGAGATGGGACGAAATTCGATATCGCCTCCAGCATGTTCATCATGGTGGGGTACGCCGTTCCCGCCTTCCTCTTCGCCATGGCGCTCATCATTTTGTTCGCAGGGCCCAGCTATTTTAATTGGTTTCCCCTGCGTGGCCTCTTTTCAGAGGGGTGGTCCGGTTTTCCTTTCTGGAAGAAATGTCTGGATTACCTATGGCACTTGGCTTTGCCCCTGACCGCCATCGTTGTGGGGGGGGTAGCCAGCGTCACACTGTTAACCAAAAATTCATTTTTGGAAGAAATCCAAAAGCAATACGTCATCACGGCCCGCGCCAAGGGCCTCAACAGCCGCCAAATCCTTTATGGACAGATCTTCCGTAATGCGATCTTGCCCCTTTTGTCCAGATTTCCCAGCGCTTTTATTGCTATTTTCTTCAGCAGTAACCTGCTTATCGAGATTATTTTTTCCCTGGATGGGCTAGGGCTTCTAGGCTTTGAGGCTGCCATAAGCCGGGATTACCCCATCATGTTCGGCACCCTTTACATCTTCACACTTTTAAGCCTTATCATGCACCTGATGGGAGATTTCTTGTACATGCTGATAGACCCACGGGTTAATTTTGAGGCCAAGAACGCATGAGGTACGCGGCCACCTCTCTCCCCTACGGTCGTTTTTTTGCCCACCGCAGAAGTGTGGTAGCTCTTTGGCTCTTCAGCATTCTTCTGGCCATCAGCCTGGGGGCCGAGTTTATAGCCAATGACAAGCCTTTAATGGTTTATCACAAAGGATCGGTCTACTTTCCCGTCTTTCGTTTTTATTCGGAAAAGACTTTTGGCGGCACTTTTGATACAGAAGCCAACTACAAAGACCCCTACGTGAAAGAAATTCTTAAGAAAAGTGGCTGGTGTCTATGGCCCCCCATCCCCTATGGCCCAAGCACGGTGAATTACGAGCTCCACGGCCCTGCGCCCTCTCCCCCTTCCCTGGAAAATTGGCTGGGCACGGATGACCAGGGGCGCGACCTATTGGCACGCCTGATTTATGGATACCGCTTTTCTATTTTATTCGGCATAACCCTCACTTTTGTCAGCGTAAGCGTAGGCTTTATCGTGGGAGCGCTTCAAGGGTACTTTGGGGGCTACGTAGACCTGATCACCCAAAGGCTCATGGAAATTTGGTCAGGCTTCCCCATCATATTCCTTTTAATCATCCTCTACAGCATGATTACGCCAAACTTTTGGTGGCTTCTCTTCTTCATGAGTTTATTCAAATGGATGATCATAGTCCCCCTTGTGAGGAGCGAATTCTTGAGGGCGCGCACCTTCGATTATGTGCGGGCGGCCCGGGCCATGGGTGTGGGCCCCTTTACCATTATGTTCCGCCATATATTCCCCAATGTTATCTCGGGCCCCCTCACCATGATCCCTTTTATTCTCATCGCTTGCATAAGCGTCCTTGCCACTTTGGATTTTCTGGGCTTTGGTCTGCCTCTGGGGTCTGCCTCACTGGGCGAGATCCTGAACCAGGGCCGTAATAATCTTTCTGCACCCTGGATAGGCCTCACAGGCTTCCTGAGTCTCTCTCTTTTATTGGTTTCTCTGGTCTTCATCGGCGAAGGCGTGAGAGATGCCTTTAGGAAAAAGGGATCCGGCCCCTTGAACGTGTAGAGGAACCCAATGAAACCTATTTCTGTTTCGCGCCCCGTTCTGTTACGCGTGGAAGATCTACGGGTAAGGTTTGGGAAAGGGCCGACGTCTACAGACGTGGTCCACGGGGTTTCTTTCCAAATTCATGAGAAAGAGACAGTGGCGCTCGTGGGGGAAAGCGGCTCGGGAAAGTCTTTGACCGCGCTTTCCATTTTGAGGCTTCTACCCTATCCCGAAGCCAGCCATCCCAGCGGAAAGGTCCTCTTCAAAGATCAAGATATTTCTCGACTTCCCGGACAAGAGCTCCGCTCTCTGCGAGGCAACCGCATTTCCATTATCTTTCAAGAGCCTCTGACCTCGCTGAACCCCCTGCTTACCATAGGCAGACAGGTGGCAGAATGCGTGATGCTGCACCAAAAACTCCCCAAAACACAGGCCTGGGAGGAAGCCCTGGCCCTTCTAGAGCTGGTACAGCTAAGAGACGCCCCCCAGCGCCTGGGAGCCTACCCCTTTGAGTTATCGGGGGGAGAGCGCCAACGCGTCATGATCGCCATGGCTATCTCCAATAAACCAGATCT
Organism: uncultured Holosporaceae bacterium; assembly: GCA_964464225.1. GTDB lineage: Bacteria > Pseudomonadota > Alphaproteobacteria > UBA7879 > UBA5542 > CAYXFG01. The sequence continues at coordinate 5,838 of CAYXFG010000025.1, read as the reverse complement.
CCTCATCGCTGATGAGCCTACCACCGCCCTGGATGTCACTATTCAGTCTCAAATCCTGCAGCTTCTCATGGACTTAAAACAGAGGTTTGGCATGTCCCTGTTGTTGATCAGCCATGATTTAACCGTCGTAAGAAAAATAGCAGACAGGGTTATGATCATGGAAAAAGGCCATATCATAGAAGGCGGAGATACAGAAGCCCTTTTCTCAGATCCCAAAGAAGCCTATACCTTAAAGCTCTTAAAGTCCGAGCCCAAGGGGCCGCCCCCTCCCCTGCCTACCCCCAGTGAGATTCTATTTGAAGCCCACGGTATTACCGTCTCCTACCCCGCTCCCAAAAAGTACATCTGGGAAAAATCTCAGACTTTCAACGCCGTGGATAAGATCTCTCTAAGTGTAAGCCGGGGGGAGACCCTGGGGGTGGTGGGCGAAAGTGGCTCGGGCAAATCTACCCTGGCTTTCACTTTGGCCCACCTGATCCCATGCCAGGGCAAAATTGCTTTTCAGGGGCAGCCTTTGGGAGGGCTCTCCGCAGCCTCGCTGCGGGCTCTCAGGAAAGATATGCAGATTGTGTTTCAAGATCCCTACGGCTCTCTAAACCCGAAAATGCGCGTCCTTGATATCATCCGTGAGGGCGCCCATCTGCATTTTCCCCAAGCCTCCGCCGAAGAGATTTCTTTGAAAGTCAAAGAGGCTTTAGAAGACACACAGCTGGACACTTACTTCCTCGAACGATACCCCCACGAGCTTTCGGGGGGCCAAAGGCAGCGCGTTGCCATAGCCCGTGCCTTAATTCTAAAGCCCAAACTCATTATCCTAGACGAACCTACGTCGGCCCTGGACCTGTCAGTTCAGAAGCACATCTTAAAAATCCTCAAGGATCTGCAAAGAAAATATGGCACATCTTACATTTTTATCAGCCACGATCTCAGGGTGATCCGAGCTGTCAGCCACCGCGTGATGGTCATGCGCCGTGGAAAAAAAATAGAAGAGGGTATGACAGCCGATATATTTACAGCCCCCAAGGATCCTTACACAAAGGCTTTGCTTCGGGCAGCCTATGCCATCATTGGTTGATTTCTCAAGTCCCGCGCGCTATCCTAAAGCTAGAGCAAACCCTGGGAGGGATAGGTTATGAAAATGAAAAAAATCTCGTGCTTTATAGGCCTATGCCTCCTGCTGGGTGCCTGCACCTCTTATCAGAAGAACGCGCCTTCCTCCAAGACCATGTCTATTGGGATGGCGTCGCGCCTGGGGCTTATAAAGACTATCTACGCGCCTCTACCGGCTGGCACTTCCCCGTCGGGCTATATCTCTTTGGACCAAATCATCCGCTCTTTCTCGGCTTCTAATCCTCAAAGCGACGTAGGAAAGGTTCCTGTTACTTTTGTCAATCAATTCAACGGCAGGATCTTGGACCCCGTAACCAATGGGTCTCAGTCTCTGCCCATTGCAGACTTGGGAGAATGGTACATCCGTGTGGGTGGGTCCTAGACCATGCCAAACCCCCCGCCCTCTTCAACAGGGTTGAAGCTACTGCTCTTAGCCATCTTCAGCGCAACCTCCAACCTTGGGCAAACGGCCGCCCTTGCTCAAAGGCCCAACGAAGGGAACGTAGGGGATTCTCTGCAAGACGGAGAAGGCTTTGAAGACTTCCAAGCGGCCGCCGGTGACGCCAACGACTACAATCTACCCCACAAGACCAGCCGAGGGGGCCTTCGCCGGGCCGAGCCCCATGAGGTCTCTCTTCAGCCCGACCCCTATCATTCTGCAGGCGCCCAGAGGATGGCTCCTAGCCCCCGCCCTTCGGGCAAAAAAGTCCTTAAAGGAACCCCTCCAGGCAGTGGTGAAAGACAAAGCAGGGAAGCTTCCTCTGGGGATGCCGGGGGGCAGGACCCTTCAGCCGCGGGGCCAGAAATTAAAAAATCCACTTCTTCAACCCAGCGAAAAGGGTCTTCCTCGCCGCCCCTTTCCTCAGAATCAGAGACTTCTGCCCAGGCGGATCTTCCTCCCCTCGATTTTCCTGAGGAAGCTGGTTTACCTGAAAACCAAGACAATGAAGCGCTTTTGTCAGATAGCGCCTCAGCCTCAGGAAAGGACGCAACTGGCCTGGAAACGCCCCAGCGCTGGGAGGACATCGATGTACGTGCCCTTCTCTCCACAAAAGCTCGTGAAAACAGGTTCTAGAGGCGTTCCTAAGAAAGAGAGCCCCAGGCTGGGCGCCTTCCCTTAAAAGCGGTGCCAGTCCACCAAGTGGTCTAGGAAAAGATCCACGTACTCTGCTCGACGATTCTGATAATCCAAATAATAAGCATGTTCCCACACGTCGCATGTCAAAAGCGGAACTAGGGCGGGATCTGTAAGGGGCGTCTCCGCATTGGAGGTTTTGAGTAGGGACAGGGTGTGGGAATCTTTCCGACGCACCACCCACGCCCAACCGCTTCCAAACTGGGAAAGGGCGGCTTCTTTGAAGTTTTTCTTAAAATCCTCGAAGCTTCCAAAACTTTTTTCAATGTCCTGCAAAACCTTTTGAGGGGGTAGGCCGCCGCCCCCAGGTTTCATGCTTTCCCAGTAAAAAGTGTGATTCCACACCTGGGCCGCGTTATTAAAGAGTGGGCGCAGCTCCTGCTTTTCATGGCTTTGAAGGATGATCTCTTCGAGAGATTTTCCAGCCAAAGGCGAGGACTTTAAAAGCTCGTCAAGCTTTGATATATAGCCCCCGTGGTGTTTCTCATAATGAAAACTCATGGTTTTCTTAGAGATATAGGGCTCTAGAGCATCCAGGGCATAGGGGAGAGGTTTAAGGGTAATAGCTGACATATTAAGCTCCAATCGTTGTAGGGGGCGGGGCCCTTTGAGGTTATATATACCATCCCTTTTGCTCTAAAGATAGGGAAGTGTGGCAGAGAGGTGGTCGCCCAACCCCTCACCTAGATTAGAGGTTACGGCAGCGACCGGACCTGCGCCCCCGGCCTAATCCCGTCATATCTAGGGAAGACTGAAGCGTGGGCGCTTCCTGCCGAGTTCAGCAGCACGGCCAGAACTAGGGGAAGCCTAACGGAGACTCCCCCCCTTTGCAAAGCCCGGCTCACGAACGCCTTGGGGTCCTCAGGCGCGCTCAACTTTCCACCCCGCGTCGGCTAACTTCAACTTCCGTCTTGGCTTTGCCACAGGAGGCTGCTCAGGCATGTTGTTCTCTTAGGGACACACCCTAGGAGAGGGGGAAAAGAGGGCAAATTTTGTGGTTCTTGTTTTAAAACGATCCCCTATTCTTTTAATAAACACAAGCACTCAAGCAACTGCCCAATAAAGCGAACCTAGAAAAACATTTTGCTTATAGATGATTTTTTTTATTATAGTTTTCTTTTTTATTCCAACTGCCTTTAGAAGGTTCCGATGAAATTATTATTTCTGGCTCTGATTTCTTTTGCTTCTCTGTGCTTTTCTGGGCCTCGAACCCCCCAGGATCACTTTCTGAATGCATGTGAGGAAGGCAACCGGGAAGAAATCAGAGGTATTTTGGGGGCAGCCCCCGTAAATATCAATGGCACGGATCCGGCGGGCGAGCCCCTTCTTCATAAAGTCTCCAGGATGGCTGACCCCACTGTCATGCAACTGTTTTTGGGTCGTGGGGCGGATGTGAATTTACTGGATAGTAACAAATACTCTGCCCTTCATGTCGCCTGTTTCCACGGTAGTATAGGGGTAGCGAAAGTATTAATAGAGGCAAGGGCAGAGATAAATTCTAAAAGCGATAACAAGCGGTACCCCCCTTCAGGTGGCCTGCAGCACCTACGGCCTCAATTTGGGGCTCATAAATCTATTGATAGAGCACGGGGCAGACCTGGATGCTGTAATTAAAGCTTTGGATCTAGATAAACGTCAGGACACCCTCAAAAACCTTAGCCACAAAAAAACTCCTCTGTCTTCCTGGAAACTTGAGCCCAATCTCTTCTGGGCTTAGCTTCCAAAGCTACGCAAATTGGAACCAGGTCATTGATAAAACTTGAGGCCCCTGTTTTCTTCAGACGTTTATGAGTCTTCCAGAAACTGTAGCTAAAGTTCTTGTTATGAAATTTACGGGCTTACTCTTTTATTATACGGGTTTATTATACGGGTCCAACGTTCCCCCTGAGGTGGCTTTTTTGCAGGCTTTAGGCTTCTAAGAGGGCGGCTACTTGGCGATCGCCTTATTCGAGAGGCAACAATGCCCCCGGAAATCTACGCTTTCAAAGCGTCCAATGAAAACGCCGCTAATTTTTCCTTGGGGGCCACCAGGTCGTTTTTCCCGCTTATAACTCTGTTCCCTAAAAGATTCCTTCCGGGATCTCTTTTTTGAATAATACAAAGGGAGTTGAAGAATTGAACAAAGTGTACGGTAGATAACGTATCCACGCTCATATCACAGCCATACTTTCTAAAGAAAGGATTTAAAAATGTGGTCTTGCTCCCTGATTTTGACCAGAACTCATGATTGATTACGTCCACGAGAGATTTAAAGAAAGACAGCGATGAAAGTCTCTCTTCTATGCCGCCGCCGTACGGCTTCCAGTAGCTGGTGTGCAAGTCCTCTATGATATAAAGCCCTCCCTCTTTAAGAAGAGGATAATAAAGGCAAAACGTTCTAATCACATCGCCGGACTTATGGGAGCCGTCGTCAATGATGATGTCAAAAGATAAGGGTTTTAAGCCTATTTTCTTTAGGGAGTCCTGTTTCGTAGCATCTGCAACGAACACCCTTATTTTTGGATTGTCGTACTTCAATTGAGCACACTTAGGGTCTATATCGATCCCAAAAATTCTCTCCGCTTTCGGAAAAAATTTTCCCCAGACTTCCAAAGATCCTCCATTTTGTATTCCTATTTCTAAGATTGAGAGGCGGGAATTCCTGTAGGGCTGTAAAATTTCATCGTAGGTTTCCAGAGTGCTTTGCCACTTATCTGATACTTTTCCTTTATGGTCGCCATGCAGGGAAAGGAGGCTGCTCTTTTGGGCCTGTGCATTTTGTAGAAGAAACGAAACAAAAAACAAGGATATCAGGAAGTTGAATAATTTGCGGGAATTCATGAAGGCAACCTTAATTGTGTTTCAGGGTTCAATTCCCTTTTTAATAGGCTACTTTCCTAGAAAAATCAATGGGATAGAAGTAGGTAAATTTAAATTAAGGAAAATGGGCACATGGCCTTTAGAAACTTAATGAGGAACTAAGACCAAGCGCCACTAAAATTGTGTAGAACTTGGAGGGAATTTTCGTGGAGGGCCCTAGTCTTCCCTAAAGTTGGACCCCTCGATAAGGCTTCCTCGTTCCACCTCTTATCCAATTGGTCCACACTCAGAGTTGTCGTTAATTCCCATTGCCCCTATCAGACCGGTAAAACTAAACGTCTCAATAACGCTTCCAAAGATCGCCCCAGTTCCTGTCCAATTGGTTAACGCTGCAAAGCCCACCGTTAATTCCAATCGCCTCCATCAGACCAGTAGAATTAAAGGCCCATAACGCTTCCTCGTTCCACCTCTTATCCAATTGGTCCACACTCTAGAGTTACTGTTAGTTTCAATTTCCCCTATCGGAGCGAGGGCCATGCTTGCCTTGCATCCCTGACGGCTATTGCCAAAACCCTTCATGAAATTGAAGGGGGGAGTAGAAAAAATTAAAGAGGGAAAAGAGAAAAAAGGGATCGAGGGTGTGCTTAAGTAAAACAGAAAAAAGAAAAACAGGCAGTGGCTGGGTCGCATCATCAAAGATTAAATCTTTGAAGAGAGATGGGTAAGATCTCCGCGACATTTCCTTAGAAAGGAGGTGATCCAGCCGCAGGTTCCCCTACGGCTACCTTGTTACG
>CAYXFG010000024.1:0-10997 GCA_964464225.1 uncultured Holosporaceae bacterium | reverse complement strand
TGGGACCAAGGCCACCGCCAGGCCAGGGTTTAGGTCGAAAGCTATCCCTATATCTTCCAAGCTCCCAAAATCAACAAAGCCCGTATGGCTCAAGTTCAAGGTTTTGAGATGAGGGGTGAAGGGGAACATAGCCACCAGGGCATCTTGGCTTCCATCAGAGAACCCACATTTCTCAAAATCCAGGCAAGTAAGAGGAGAAAGGTTGTTTACTAAAAACCCAGGAAGAATAAGATCCAAAGAGAAAACAAGCTTTTGGGCCGTTGGCTGCTGAGCATACCACTGAACCGCGTCACCCAGCACATTCACATCATCTTCCTGATCTTCTTCCACTGCCGCGGTGATGGTCAACGCTGTGACAGGCTGCGTTGCATGGTGGGTTTTCAAGTCTTGAAATTCTTGGGCAACATCACTCTCGTCATCCAGAACAAGCTCGAAGGCTCCGCTCTGAGCCACAGAAAGAAAAAGGGCTGCACAAAAGGCGCCTGCGCCCCAGACAAGTTTTACGAACACAATGACACCTCTTTTATATTATATATTTATCCTGCTGGCATCCTAACAGAAATTTCAAATCTTTCCAGTTGAAAAGAGAGCCTTTTTTCCCTTTTCTAAATCTTGGCCCTTAATCTCTCCGCAGGCCCCCAAAAAAACCCTCAGCCTCGCAGGGGTTATATATCCAGATTCTTAGCAAACTGAGCGTTCTTCTGAATGAACTCAAATCGCATTTCAGGCTTTTTGCCCATCAGGTCCTCAACGAATTTCTCCAGTTCTTCCAAGGACTTACCTTCGATGTGTTCGATTTTAACCTGAGTCAGCGAGCGGGTTTTTGGATCCATGGTGGTCTCTTTAAGCTGGTTCGCATTCATCTCACCCAGGCCTTTGAAGCGCCCCACCTCTACCTTGGAGGATCCATGAAATTCTTTAGAAATCACCACTTCTTTCTGGGCATCATTCATAACGTAAAAAGATCTGTCTCCCAGCGATAGTCGGTAAAGGGGAGGCTCCGCCAGATACAGGTGCCCATTCAAAATGAGAGGCCTCATTTCAAAATAAAAGTATGTCATCAGAAGGGAAGCAATGTGGGCCCCATCCACATCAGCATCCGTCATGATAATGACTTTTTCGTATCTTAGTTTTTCTTCTTTATAACCCTCTCGGATCCCACAGCCCAGGGACATTTCTATGTTTTGGATTTGTTCATTTTGTCGCATCTTATCCAGGCCCGCATGAGCTACATTCAGTATTTTCCCGCGCAGAGGCAGAATCGCCTGGGTAAACCTATCCCGGGCCGACTTGGCCGATCCCCCGGCCGAATCTCCTTCCACCAGGAAAAGCTCGGTCCCCTCCCGCGAAGACTGGCTACAGTCCGCCAGCTTGCCTGGGAGTCTCAGCTTTTGGGTAGGAGACTTGCGCAGCTCCCTTTCTTGGCGATGCTTTTCTCTCAGCTCCGCCGCTTCAATCATGGACTCAAGCAGATTATTGGCGATCTCTAGGTTGGCCGCCAGCCAATGGTCGAACTGGTCTTTAAGGGCGCCTTCCACCAATTTGATGGCCTTGGTACTGGCCAGCTTTTCTTTGGTTTGTCCCTGGAATTGAGGGTCCTTAATGAATACCGAGAGAACCCCCACGCACCGCGCAAATATATCTTCCAAGGTGATTTTCTGGGCACGTTTGTTTTTTGTGAGCTCTGCATAATCTCTGATGCCTCTGCCCAAAGCTTGGCGCAAACCCTGCTCATGCGTGCCTCCAGAGGCCGTAAATACAGTATTACAGTAAGACTGAAGGGCCCCTTCCCCCCGTGACACCCAGGCAATCACCCACTCCACACGACCCTCTGCCTCGGGGAAAGTACTTTCTCCCTGGAAAAAAGGCGTGGAGTCCAGGTGCTTGTCCTTGAGGGCAGCGCTGAGGGCATCTACAATTCCCTCGGGGAAATAAAACTCTTCCACGGAGGGCACCGAGGAGGTAGCAAGATCTGGGTCACAGGACCAAAAAACCCTGACTCCCTTGTAGAGATAGGCGCGCGACCTGGCCATCTTATAAAGCGTGGCGGGCCGGAAACGACAACTCTTTTCAAAGATTTCCGAGTCCGGAGTAAAAGTTATGGATGTGCCGCTCTGGCCCTTCCCTCGCTGAGCCGGAAGTTTCGTCAGACCAGACGTGGGTACGCCTCTCTCATAAGTCTGACGCCACAAAGCCGAGTCTCTTATGACTTCAGCTGTAAGAGAAGAAGATAAAGCATTGACAACAGAAACCCCTACCCCATGGAGCCCCCCCGCCGTCTGGTAAGCCACACTTGAAAATTTCCCTCCCGAGTGCAGGGTGGTTAGAATGACCTCCAGGGCAGACTGCGAAGGGAAGCGAGGGTGAGGATCAACCGGGATGCCTCGCCCGTTGTCGCGAATGGTAAGTGTATTAGCCTGCGACAGATGAAGGTGAATTTCCGTGGCGAACCCAGCCACCACTTCGTCCATGGCATTGTCCAACACTTCCGCTGCCAGATGGTGGAGAGCCTTTTCATCCGTGCCCCCGATGTACATCCCAGGACGCTTTCGAACAGGCTCCAGCCCTTCGAGGACCTCAATGTCTTTCGCAGAATAGGTCTCGGCCTTCGCTTTCTTAGGCTTTTTTTCCAGACCATCTAATAGATTTTCCATGGGGACATTATGGGGAACAATCTCGAGACTAGCAAGAGTTATGCGGCTTGTGTACCGTTAGGATTGGCTGGTTCTAACTGCCCCCCGAGCGGCCCTCTCCTGGGGGTGGGACCGGAACCCCAAGGCAATAACGGCCATATTGGTTTGAACCGTCAACAGCGATAAGAGAGGAGAAACCACGAAATCCAAACTGGTCAGCACCACGAGAGTAGGCCCGATGGGGATTCCCAGGGGCTCTAGGATGACGCCCAGGAAAGCCACCCCCAGTTCATCCACCACACCGGCTGTGGCAATTCCATATAGAATAGAAAAGATGAAAACAAAGGCTATTTCTTCTGCCCTAAAGGTATGGTTGTAGAGCTGTCCTATGAAAAGGGTAGCGAAGCTGAAATACAAAATGGGCCCAAACCTGTTGAGGAAAAGGCTGAGGGGCACCACCGTGCCCACCATCTCCTTGGGATTATGAGGCATAAATTTCTGAAAGAACGAGCTAACAGGCACTAAAGATGCCACAGGAGAGCTGGCGAAAGCAACAAGAAGAGGCACAGAACTCTCTCTCAAGGTATCCGCCAAGGACAACCCGCATCGGGTCTTTAATACGTACAGGTTGACTATAAAAAGGATAGTTACCATGAGGCAGACCGCGCCTAAAAAAGGTAAAAGTCCCAGCATGATCTCGTAACCCAACCGCATCACCGAAAGAGAGGTAGAAAGAAAAACCAGAATGGGAAGGAACTTGACGATGTAATCAAAAATGCGAGAGAAGACATGATACGTTGTGCCGAAAGATTTCACCACCGAGCGGCTTTGAGGAGCCCACGCGCATCCCACGGCAAAAATGATTGAAAATACTATTATCTGTAGAATTTGATTGCTGGCCAATGAGGCAAATATATTGTCGGTAATAGACCTTCTGATAAAGTCGAGAAAGGTCATGCCCTCTGGGTTCTCAACCGGGGTGTCAATGTTTTTAACAGCTATGGAATTTTTCTCAATGAGGTATTCCAGGTTGGCATAAGGCCCCAAGTTGACGCTCTCCCCTGGCCGAAATACCAGGGCCGTCCCTATGGCTAAAGCACCGCTCAGGGCTAAAAACCCAGCCAGCACCACAAAATATCTCCTGAGGCTAGAGTATTCATAAGAGCGAATGAACCTGGACAATTCCACAACCAAGGCGCACACCAGCAAGGGTATAAAACACATCTTAAGCAAGTTTATGAAGAGCGCTTTGCAATTCTCAAGAAGCAAGGTAAGGCCAGGGAAGAAAATGCCCACCACGATCCCAGATCCCAACCCCAAAGCAATTCTCAAGAAGTGCTGCATATAAGTTGATTTCACCGCATGGATTGAGAAAGGATTCATGCAGCGCGCTCTCTTAGATAGGATTCGTAGGCTGCTTGTAAATCCCCCAGTTGGAAGGTAAGACGTTCCAGAACCAAAACCCAGTTAATCCAATTAAGAAAATGAAGCGCCTCCTTGGGGACCATTATTCCTATGGGGTCATTTCCCTCTTTTAAGACTATGGGTAGATAGAGAAGCCCGCCGCGCGGAGACGACCACATGGCCTTTAAGACTTCGAACTGGTCATTCATGGCACCTTCTATCTTACCAGCCTCCAGATCCTTCATCACAGCCCCCCAATCCCTGTAAGCAACGATGCGTGCCCTCGGGAAAAGTTGGCTTGCAAAGGCCCTGTACGCACTCCCCTGGCATACGCCAATAGAATAGCCTCTTTGGTAAAACGCCCGTAAGGTCTCTTCTTCCTTGGCACGCAAAGCATTAAACCTTAGCCTATTGAGGATGATGGCCTTATGAAGAATCATGTAAGGTTGCGAGAAATTCACCCTCAGCGCGCGTTCAGGCGTGATACTAGCCGTGGCAATTCCCAGGTCCACTTCCCCTTTTTCCAAAAGAGCCACCAAGTCATCTGGGGTTTGCGCAGACCTAATAATCTGAAGTCTCACACCCATAAAAGAAGCCAGTGTGCGGGCGAGAGAGACTTCAAGACCTGTGAGACCTGATTTTGTGGAGATAATATAAGGAGGATAGTCCCCAGCTGTCATGCCCACACGAAGCGTGCCACGGCTTTGGATTTCTTTAATGGGGTCTGTGCCTCCCGCCTTTACAGAGAAAGCCAGCGTCACAAAGCTCCATAATAATAGGAAAAAAAGGCTTTGCAAGGAAGGTGGAGAGATCTTTCCCTTGGGGGGGAGACACACCCTGGGGGGTTCGTCTTCTGTGCTTTTATAAAGCCAGATATCTTTGTGCACCTAGGCCGCTCCCCTTTTCTTTGCCCCTTAGAAATAGAGTAGGGCACAACCTCGAAGAGAGCAATATATTTTGTGTTAAAGGTCAGAAAGGGGCCAGCGGGGCCGGATTGGGAAATCAAGCGTGTCGGAAAGACCAAGACGGAATCTTTCAACTCCGGCCCAGGCCACCATCACACCGTTATCACCACACAGGGAGGGCGGCGGCGCTAAAAATCGTGCCCCTTCCTTTTGAACAACGTCTTCCAAGCACGCTCTTAAATATAGGTTCGAGGCTACCCCTCCTGAGACCACAAAACTCTGCACGCCCCGGTCTTTAACGGCTTGAAAGGCATTCCGTGTCTTCACTACAAGGACCCTGGCCGCCGCCCTTTGGAAGCTAGCTGCGATATCTGCACGGTTTTCCTCACTCAGAGGAGACAGAGATTCAACCAAGCATCTCACCGCGGTCTTCAATCCGGAGAAAGAAAGGCGGCAGCCCGGCTCATGAATCAAGGGACACGGGAAGGAGAACCGAAGGGCATCGCCGTTCTTGGCTTGTTGCTCCACCTGGGGCCCCCCTGGATACGGCAATCCCAGAAGTTTGGCCACCTTATCAAAGCATTCCCCCACGGCATCGTCCACCGTAGAGCCCAATTCGCTGTAACGTCCCACCCCTTCCACCATAAGAAACTGGGAGTGGCCCCCTGACACCAAAAGCAAGAGATAGGGGAAGGGAACAGGCTCGTGCATCCTCACCATAAGGGCATGGGCTTCCAGATGATTGACGGCCAAGAAAGGCTTGCCCGCTGCAGCAGCCAAAGCTTTGGCGGTCATGGCCCCCACGGCCAAGCCCCCCACAAGGCCGGGCCCACAGGTAGCGGCAATGGCGTGCAGGTCGTTAAGGCTGCAACCAGCGGCCCCCAGCGCCCGGTCAATGACAGGTATTATGGAAGAAAGATGGGCACGAGCCCCTACCTCAGGAACCACGCCCCCAAATGGCTGATGCAGCTTTACCTGGGACCACACCTCGTGGGAAAGAACAGCCCCATCACACGAGACTACCGCAGCCGCTGTCTCATCGCAGCTGCTTTCGATGCCTAAAACCCGCATCGCCTCTTTATCTATTTAGGAAAGCGAGGCTTTCGCCTTGTCCACGATATCTTTGAAAGCCTGTTCTTCACGCACGGCCAGATCCGAAAGGACCTTTCTATCCATATCAATATTGGCCTTTTTCAGGCCATTAATGAATTGGGAATAGGTAAGACCGTAAAGACGAACCGCAGCATTGATACGCTGGATCCACAACGCTCGGAATTGACGTTTGCGGTTGCGCCGGTCCCTGTAGGCGTACTGTAAGCTTTTCTCCAGGCGCTCTACAGCAACCGTGAAACAGTTCTTGGAACGTCCCCGGAATCCCTTTGATTGATCGATTACTTTTTTATGACGGGCGTGTGCAGACACACCCCTTTTAACACGTGCCATTCTTTAAAATCTCCTGGAAATTCTAGGCGTAGGGCAACATTTTGAGGATCATCTTCCCATCACAGGGGCTCATGATCTGAGTGCCGCGAGAGTTCCTTATCATACTTTGGGTCTTATTGCGCCGATAATGGTTCTTGTGCGCAGCGGTCCCGCGAACTTTCCCCGAAGCCGTAAGGGAAAAGCGTTTTTTCGCGCTGCTGTTGGTCTTCATCTTGGGCATTTTACTCTCCTTTAAGGGGTAAGCGAAGCATTGTTAAAAACCATTAGGGCATGCCCACTGCCTCTGGCAGCTCGCCCTTGGTTTATCCATTAGGGGGTGAGTATACTTATTTTTCGAGAAAATGCAACACCACAAGTCTTTTCCGGAGTTCCTTTTTGGAACGTCAAATTTGCCAATATTTCTAATCTAACCTAAGATAATACCATGATGCCCACAAAATTATTTAGGAGACAGCCCATGCGTCTAACCGCCCTTTTTCTTTCCTTTCTTTTGTTAAGAGCCCCCCTCTCCTTCTGCGCCCCTGAGGTGCCTCAGGACCCAGCAGCCAGTCTCTATCCCTCCATCACTAAGGTGGATGATGGGCTTTATTTCGCCCGCATGGCCTCGCACCCCGATCTCTATCTGGCCATGGAAAAAGTCAACCATGAGAATTATGACCGTTGGTACCGCTATGCACAACTTCAAGGCAACCCTCGCATCATAGGCTACGTGCAGAGCGTTTCTAAGGCTTCTGGAAAGCCCATATCGATTGGGGATGGCACGGTTCACTTCAAATCGGCTCTGGAAAGTATTGACCCTAAAAAAAATGAGATGTGGATAGCGTATATCACCAGGGATGCCCGACCCCAGCACATTCCCCCTTCTATGCGCTTATACAAACCTAAAGACATTGAGCAGGTGAACGCCCCTTTTGCAAAAGATATCCAGATGTTCGTAACCGTAACCTCTTCTCACGACGCCCTTCTAACTTCCCACATAGGCGTCGCAGCTTCTGCAGAAAGCATCCTATCTAGGCAGAGGACCCCTGGCGTCTCCATGGATCTTCACTCTTTCGGGGCCAAAGTAATGCAGATGCGGAACCCCAGGAGGCGTTACATGATCAACGCGCCGGCCCCCGCCATGGCAATAATTTTGCTCGAAGCTTTGCCTAAGGGGGTTTTCATCGGTACCCGGCAAATGAGAGAAGAAATGCAGACCAGCCTCTCTTTGACGCTGCAAGATTTCGAAGAAAAAAATCCCAACTTGCGGGAAACGTTTCTCAAAGCAGCCCTAAGCGGCGACTCCCAGAAAATGGATCACCTCAATGCTCAGCTCGCAAAAATGGAGGATAACTCTGAAAAAGAGAAGTTCGTGGGGTCTGTCTCCCTCAAGGGTTCCGCCTTAGAAATAGGCCCTAATGGACTTTATTATATTTCCCAAGCAAAGGCGCAAAGCTTGGCACAAAAAGAGCTGGAACGAAGATTTAGTTTCGAAAAGAATCCCTACTGGATGCCGGAAAAAAGCAACCCGAGAGGCAAACAAGACTCACGAGCTTTCCTAGAGTTGATGGAGAAACACCCTCCTATCCTGTCGGTGCAGTACCTGGAGGGCAGACAAGAAGCCCTTACCATATATGAACCCCAACGCCCCACAAAGGTGTGGCTGGAGGTGCGAAGAGATGACCCTGCTTATAACTGGCTCTTCTTTTCCGAAGCTAGTTATCCTTCAGGCACCACCTGCTATTGTCTGACAGACCTGCTGGAGTTAGCCCCGGCAAGACGTGTGGAACGAGCTGGCCTGTGAGGCTCTAGGCGAGACCCGCTCCCATAACTTTCGCAGGGATAGGGACGGGCGAGTCTCTTCCACCGTATTCCTCGCCAATACTGTCTCGCATCTCTACAACAACGGCCTGAGGAGAAATAAGAGAATAGGCAGGGTCGCTTTTTAGGGAGTAAAAGGTCCAGGGGAAGTCCTGAAGTTCCTCTTCTTTAAGCGCTGCTCGCACCTCAGTACCCAAGAAGCCAGCCAAGGCCTTGTCCAGAAACTGATAAAATGCGTCCTGATAGTCGAAAACGGTCGCTTGAGCTTTATAAACCTGCCCTTCTTCCTCTTTGTCCGAGCATTTGGGGTTATAGGCATGACTGATGAAGCAGGTTTTGGCGGGTTTAAGCTCTTCTCTAAGATAAGAGAGGGCCTGAAAAAACATCTCCTCCCGGTACTGGTGTGTTTCTCCGCCGCCCCCCAGAGGCCTGACCTCATCGGGGTAGGCCGCCCGCGCTAAGCCAAACAAACTAGCGGGAGGGAATTCCTCTAGGAAAGCTGCCTGAAGGGTCTGATGTGCGGAAAGGAACAAGAGGGAAAAGCCTGTGAAACAAGACAGAAGACTTTTAAGCATGCTCCCTCCTTTCAAAAGGCTTCTATTTTAACTCTGACAGATCTGACTAGCATCCCCGCAGTTTGAAAGAAAGGAGAAAAATCTAAATTTTTCCTAAAGCTTTCCTCAATAAAGGGTAACTTATAACAACAGCATAGATTTGAGCCTGGAATAAGGCGGTCCAGGTTTTCGTGCAGGAGAAACTTGTGCGCCCAGGCTATTTTTCACAAAGTTGCACCCCTGGCGGGGGGGAGGGCCCAGAAACACCACGCCCAGTACGGACGCAAAAGAGGGGCGAGAGCCCCCACAGGAAGACCCCAGGCCCCATCCCTTGGGCCCACGCGTTCCGAGAAAGACCTTTAAAGAAACCCTTGCAGAGCTATATCCTGAAAAACCCTAGGCTCGGATCCGGTGTGTAGGGCCACAAAACCGCGGGGGCACCAGTACTTTCAGCTGGCAACCGAAGAAGCGCTTGGGTAGGCAGGCGTATTACAAATTATGAAAAGCGCCAGCCTGTCCAGACGGCCGCAAGCTTAGAGATCTTTTGGCCTCAGGTCTTGGGAAAAAGTCTTTAAGGGCGTTGCAGGTATACCTTGAAGAAATCGTGGCCCCGAATCCCCCCTGGAGATCAGAAAGCTCCAATCACCGGAGAGATAAGAGAAAATGGTTACTCAACCAGCGGCATCCAGCTGGCCACCGGCAGGCCATCCTACAGGAAGGGTGCCCCCCCTCCGTTGCGGGTCTTTCTGTAGGCTACTCTTAAAGAAGAAGGGCAGGATCACCACCTGCCCCCTCTCAGAAAACCCGGACCAAGACAGGCCCCTCAGTTCAAAGATCGGGCGGCAGAGGCATTCCTGCCCCTGCCCTTTGGAAGGTTACGCACTCTCTCTTTTGGTTTTTTTAGCTTCCTCAAGCTCTAGTAGATGACAAAGCTGCTTTTTAATCCAGAGTTTCAAAGAGTCATCAGACAGCCTATAGCCCTGTTCGAGACCTTGAGGGTTCCAGGCCTCAACCAGAGCGTCGTAATGCTTACCTTTAATCTTATTACCCTTAACCCCCCCTTGTACCACAGCTTCTGCTATGCTCTCTGGAGCCTTCTCACCATCTACATCTTTGAGATTGGATTTGTAGGTTTCTATGGCATCTTGCACCGAATCAGGGATTGTCAAATCGTCGGACACGGATATTGTTTTCTGCCTAGGCTCAGAAGTGGAGGGCATTGCCTGCTTAGGGCTATTAAAGAGATTACCTATTCCTAGGCCACCGCTTGACTTCTTCTTGGCACTTACGGGCACCAAGTCGACAGTAATCTGTCTCTTTTCTGCTGCAACACGCTCTGCTGTTAGTCTGTTGCTTTCCTCAAGGTAACCGGTATCCTCCTGAGTAACATCAAGCTTATTCTCCTCATCCTCCTTTGGTTCAACAGTATTGGTTGTAGAGTTCCGCCGCCCTGCCGCAGGTGTGCTTGTGTTAAGAAGGTCTTCAATAGAGGGAGCTGTCGAGCTTAGCTGAGAAGGCGAAGTGCTGGAAGAACGCACAACCTCTATTTTTGACTCACCGGGCTTCTCAGATTTGGACGAAGGCGAAGATCCGGCCGTGCCGTCAGAGCTGGAAGAATCTGAAGAAGACTGTTCCTTATTAAGCTGGCTGGAATTCTCATTAAGCCCGCTGAGAAGGATGTCCGAAATCTTTCTAGCCGTTGAGACAGGCGAGGATGTCGAGCCTCGTGAGGAAGTTTTATTGGCTGCCTTAAGCGCTTCAATCTCCTTGGACAGCTCTTGGTTCTTCTGGTCCAGAAGGAGTGTGTTCAGCATCCTCTTTTCCATACTTTTCGCGTAGGCATCGTATTCAGCCGCAGTTTCCTCTTGCTCTGTCTTGTAAGCGTCGAAGGCCAGCCTCACCTTTTCTATTTCAGCGTCTTTTGCTTGCACCTCAGCTTCCTTGTTCAAGAGCGCTGTGGTTAGAGAATTTTCCAGGTCTTTTATCTGCTTCAGCAAATCCGAATTGTCCTGGGAAGAAGAAGCAGGGCTGCTGCCTTTTGCGTTCTGCGCCTCCAGTTCAGAAATTTTGGTTTTCTGAGCTTCAATCTGCTGGAGAAGACTATCTTTCTCTTTCTGAGCCTGTTGCGAGGCGGCCTCATGTGTTTTGACCAATTCTTGCTTCTCGTCCTCATGCTGGCTCTTAGCCTTTTGAGCCAACTCCTGGGCTTTTTGAGCCTCTTCCTGGACCTGAGAGATTTTCTGGGTCAAGGCTTGGTT
>CAYXFG010000023.1:0-11193 GCA_964464225.1 uncultured Holosporaceae bacterium | reverse complement strand
GACAAAGTGAAAGCAATTCGTCCCAGGTTGAAGAAGAGGCCCCGGCTGGAAATTACCCTCGGGCGCTGGGCCAAGACCCCGCCTCTGGTGGCGCGATCACCCTCAGAAAAGGGCCTTACGGCTTTTATGTCCAAATAGGTGAAAGCTCTGATAAGAAAGCGAAACCCAAGCGGGTGTCCTTGCCGAAGGATTGTGCTCCAGAAAAAATGACTCTAGAAGAAGCTCTTGTCCTAGCCTCATTACCGCGAGAAATCGGTCATCATCCCGATACAGGGGAGAAAATAATTGCTAACATTGGGCGGTTCGGCCCCTACATAAAATATCAGGATCGCTTCATTTCCGTAAAGGATGAAAGCATTTTCCATATATCTTTGACCTCTGCCTGTTCACTTATAAGTAACACGAAGGAGAAACCACGCCCTAAAGCGACCCTAAAAACCCGCAAGGTTCAAGCCAAACAAGGAAAATCCAAATCATCCTCAAAGTAGCCCCTCTCCTGCTTTTCTTTCAATCCCCTTTAATTTTATAAAAAAAACACTTATATTAGTTGGGATGGTATCCATCTATGGCGATAAACGGCTTGTGGAATAAGCGATACGGACCCGGGGGCAGTACCCGGCACCTCCACCATTTCTAAGACAATATCGGGGGGTGACCAAGGATCGACGTGCGTAATAAAGACATTCTTTTTGCCCGGCATTGTACCACCGTTATCGGACTAAACTTATAAGTGGAAACACTAATAAAGACCGCTTCACAGCTATTAATCGTAATAAGCTAGCGGTCGCGAACATCGCTGCCTAAGAACTAGGTAAGCGCGGCTTGGGGGGCGCCGAGCAACAGAAGCCTCCCACTATTTTAACAAGGAAGTGGCCATGTCTTACCTACAGTACGAACGTATGATCGATCGCGCCCTTCTCTCTGTCGTCCGGGAAGCCCTGACCACGGTCGAGAAAGAGGGTTTGAGGGCGGACCACCACATTTATCTTACATTCCTAACCAATTATCCAGGAGTCGAGATCCCTGACGATATTCGGGCGGCTTACCCCGAGGAGATCACTATCGTCCTTCAGTATGAGTTTTGGAATTTGAAGGTGGAAGCAGATTACTTCACCGTGGATGTGGTGTTTGATACCCATCCAGCTTCTATCCGTGTGCCTTTCCTATCCATGGTGCACATAGGAGACCCCTCAGTTAACTTCGAGTTAGAATTCAATCCTCACATTCCCTCAGTTTCCAAAGTAGATTTTGGCCAGATCTTTCGCAAACAGACGGCAGGGTCTGAAACAAATGAAGAGAATGGAGCCGAAAAAAAAGCCACCGTGCTTTCGTTGGACCAATTCAGGAAGAAATAGAAAGTATTTGCCATCGGTCGGATGGCCCGTTATGAAAAGTTCCCCCCCCCCTCTTCCAGTCTTTACCTTTTTAGGAGATTGTGGACCGCCTACATTCGGCCTTATCGTTCACGGCTTGGGGTGGCTATTTTCTTTATGACGCTTTCAGCCGCCTCAACTGCAGGGCTTGCGAAAATGATGGAACCCATCATCGATGACGTATTCAAAGCAGAAAACGTTCATATGCTGCATTTTATCTCACTGGTTGTACTCGGGTTATTCATTGCCAAAGGGATCGCTTCCTACGGCGAATCCATCACGATGAATTATATAGGCCAAAGAATTATTTCTAATCTTCAAGGAGATCTATTCCACCATCTGGTTCACGCAGATCTGGGCTACCTTCATCAAACATCTACAGGTGCCCTCATCTCTCGCTGCACCAACGACGTTAGCTTGATGAGGGGCCTGGTCTCAAATGCTATCACAAATTTGGGGAAAGACTTTCTGACGGTTATCTGCTTGATCTCGATCATGTTTTATCAAGATTGGCTCTTGTCCTTATTGTCTCTTTTGGTGTTACCAGTTGCTGTGCTCCCCATAGCTCGCTTTGGCAAGAAGATGAGAAAGGTCTCTACCTCAACTCAGAAAGAGACGGGTTCTTTTCTCTCTCTTCTGAAGGAGATTTTTCAGGGAGCACGTCTGGTCAAGGCTTATAATATGGAGAGCTATGAAATAGGGCGAGCCAGGGCTGCCATAGAAGATCTCTTGAAGTTGTCTATAAAATCGAATCGCATTAAGTCCCTGACTTCCCCCCTTATGGAGACGCTGGGGGGGTTAGCTATTGTGGTGGTCATCTCCTACGGAGGGCACCAAGTTATCACGGGACATAACACGGCGGGAGCTTTTTTTTCTTTCATTTCTGCCTTCTTACTGGCCTATGAGCCTTTAAAAAGGTTGGCGAATCTAAACGCAGTCCTACAGGAAGGTCTTGCGGCCACAACCAGGGTCTTCTCTGTCCTGGATGAAGAACCTGCGATAAAAAATGGCCCAAAGAAACTTCCACAAGGCAAAAGATGGGAGATAGAATTCAGGGGAGTTTTTTTCCACTACCTTGGGTCTGAAGAGACACGAACCAACGTGTTAAAAAACATTAATCTTAAAATTGCTCCCAACAGCCTCGTCGCTTTCGTCGGGCCCAGTGGGAGCGGCAAATCAACTTTGCTGAACCTGATTCCCAGGTTTTATGACCCAACTCAAGGGGTAATCCAGCTGGGGGATCACTCACTTCAGGATCTGACCCTTCATAGCCTACGTCAGTCAATTGCCCTGGTAAGCCAAGAGATAACCCTCTTTGACGATACAATAAAGGCTAACATTCTATACGGCGACCCCTCGGCCAGTGAGGCTCAAATTATGAAAGCGGCAAAGCAAGCAGCTGCCCACGATTTTATTCTGAAACTGCCTCAGGGGTATGACACAATAATAGGGGAATCGGGCTTACGTTTATCAGGGGGTCAACGCCAAAGACTGGCCATAGCCCGGGCTTTCTTGAAAAATGCCCCTATCCTCCTTCTTGATGAAGCCACCTCTTCTCTAGACAGCGAATCTGAGAAACAGGTCCAAGAAGCTTTAAACCGTCTCATGCGGGGAAGAACCTGCCTGGTGATTGCCCATCGCCTTTCTACGGTCCGCAATGCAGATACCATTTTCGTGATGCAGGAAGGTTCTGTGGTGGAAAAGGGGACCCACGATCAACTTCTAGCCCAAAAGTCTCTTTATGCTCAGCTATGCCGAGGACAGATCATCCATGATGACGTACCTTAAGAAACTGGCAAAAAGCCCTTGGACAGAAGAATTTTTTACCAAGGCTGCAGCCGCCTATATTCGCTTAATCTACACCACTACAGGCTGGCGTTATATAAACTTTGAGGTACCGGAGAGTTATTTAAAAGAAAGAAAGCCCTTTATCGCCTGTTTTTGGCACGCACACCTTTTGATGCTGCCTTACGCTTGGAAATTCAAGGGCAGTCCTTTCTATATGCTTATATCTTCTCATAAAGATGGACGCCTTATCAGCGCTACTGTTTCAAAATTTGGGATCAGCACAATCGCCGGATCCACCAGAAGAAAGGGTGCCGAGGCTCTTCTAGAGATCATAAAAAAGAGTCGACAAGGTGCTACGATTGGGATAACACCTGACGGTCCCAGGGGGCCAGAAAAGCACGTAAGCGAAGGCACCATAGCTGCAGCCCATCTGGCTAAGGCTGACCTCCTGCCAGTCACTTATATAACCTCCCACCATAAGATACTGAATACATGGGACAAGTTTCTTCTGCCTCTTCCCTTTGGAAAAGGGGTTTTCATGTGGGGAAAACCCATACCCTATCCTAAAAGCAGAGAGGAATTTTTATCCTCGAATAAATCTTTAGCCCACCACCTGGACGCTCTTCAAAAAAGTGCCCAAAAAGAACTTTCATGACTTATGCTGTTTATTACGCCCTCCTTCTTCTGCTTTCTCCCCTTTTTGCGGGGTGGGCTCTGGTCAGAATTCTGCAGAGCAAGGAGGATAAGAATAGGATATTAGAAAGGTTTGGTTGTTCCTCAAAACCCCGCCCCCCTGGGCCTTTGTTCTGGTTCCACGGAGCCAGCATAGGGGAATCTCTTTCTTTCCTTCCTATCCTATTTTATTATCATGAAAGATATCCAGAGGCGCATTTTCTCGTTACCACGGGCACAAAATCATCAGCGCACCTCATGGGAAAAAGACTACCGTCGCGCTGTGTTCACCAATATGCCCCCTGGGACTGTCCAATTTTTGTGAAGACATTTTTGAGAAAGTGGAAACCTCAGGTGGGATTTTTTACAGAGTCTGATTTTTGGCCTATTCTGCTGAAAGAGTCTTCTAAAAAGATGCCGCTTTTCCTTCTCAACGGACATCTTTCCGCTTTAAGTTTTCAGCGTTGGTCTTGGCTTGAGGGTTCTTTTAGAGATCTTATGAAGTCCTTCACCTTCATCTTTTGTCAAACCCTTAAGGACCTGGAAAGGTTCAAAGCCCTGGGAATCTCTTGGGTGGACTTTTCTGGGAATCTTAAGTTTTCTGGGAAAAAAGAGAGTCCTGACGAGGCGTCCCTCCTCCTGGTTAAAAAGAGGATACATCTCCGCATGACTTGGGTAGCCTCCAACACTCACCCGGGAGAAGAAGATATAATTTTCTCTGTCCACCGCAAGCTTAAGACTTTATTCCCTGGCCTCCTTCTTATTTTAGTGCCCAGACACCTGGAGCGCGTGCGTGAAATAGAGGGAGCGGCAAGGAACAAGAGACTAACCTATGAATGCCGTTCTGAAAAAAAAATAAGCCCTTTAAAGAGCGATGTCTACGTCATGGATACTTTGGGGGAGACTGGTCTTGCCTATTCGATCTCTCCTCTGGTTTTTATGGGGGGCTCTCTCGTGCCAGGCGTGGGCGGCCACAATATCTTGGAAGCCGCCCGCTTTGGATGCGTCGTGTTGTATGGCCCTCACATGTCTAATAACTTGGACATGGCGACTTCGTTTTCTGAAAATAATGCGGGATTAGGAATTACAGATGAAGATCATCTTTTCGGGGTTTTAAAAAACTTATTGAAAGATCCTTCCTTGAGAGGGCAATATACTGTAGCTGCATCTAAACTTTTATCGAGACAAGGAGATATCACGCCTTTGATCGAAAGAATCAACCCCTATATTGAAGGAAAAGTCCATGCAATCTCCTAGATTTTGGTATTCTGAAAGATCTTTTCTTTCTTTTTGTATGCGCCCTTTTGGAATGATTTACAGTGCGCTTGTCTTTTTAAAGGAGTTTTTTTCAAGCCCCCCCCTTACATCCCCCATCCCTTTAATTTGTGTGGGAAATCTGACAGTGGGCGGCACTGGAAAAACCCCCATCTGTCTCGAGTTGGGAAAGTTTTTTCTCTCCCAGAATTACAGAGTATGCTTTCTAAGCCGTGGCTATAAGGGCTCTCTCAAAGGTCCTCTCCAGGTTAATAAAAATTATCACAGCGCTCATCAGGTAGGAGATGAGCCCCTTCTGTTATCTGCCTTAGCACCAACCTGGATATCGAAAGATAAAAGGGAAGCCTTAAAAGTTATTTCTAAAAAAAACTTTGATTTAATCCTTATGGATGATGGGCATCAGAATATTGGCTTAAGAAAAAGCCTAAGCATCGTAGTAGTGGACGGGGAACGAGGATTTGGGAACGGTCTAATTTTACCAGCTGGACCTCTACGTGAAAACAAATACAAAGGATGCAGGAAGGCAGACATTTTTATTATTATGGGCAAGGCCAGGAGGGATTTATTAGAATTTTTGAAAGGGTTTCAGGCACCCATTTTTCAAGGCATGATCGAATCCCAGGGTATATCCCCAGACAATGAACAAAAGTATTATGCTTTCTGCGGGATAGGCCAGCCCCAGAATTTTTTTTCTTCCCTCAAGAAACAAGGCCTTACCCTTTCTGGGCAAAAAGCATACAGCGACCATCATAGCTTCTCGAAAAAAGACTGGGATTATCTGTGCAGAGAATCTCGATGCAAACGAAGCCGTCTTATCACAACGGAAAAGGATTGGGTTAGGTTGCCCAAAAAATGGAGAGAACTGGTTTCCGTTTCTCGTATTGGCGTAAAATGGAAGAATGGAGAAAAATTCGAGTCCTTTCTCAAAGAGAAAATCCATGAGTTTAAAAAAAATATCTGAATTTTTTCAGGCTTTCTTTATAGTGTGCCTTTACCTATTTCTAAAGGCCCTTCCGGTGACCCTAAGTTCATTTTTGACTGGGAAAATTGCAAGACTTTTAGGGCCCATCTTGCCGGTGAGCCGGTTGGGAAAACGTAACCTTCTGGAGGCTTTTCCTCACAAAACCGACTCGCAAAGGCTGAGGATTTTAAGGGATGCCTGGGAAAATTTAGGGCGTGTGGTCGGCGAGTTTCCCCATGTGCAAGAGCTGGCTCAAAAGAGGACTCGGGTTGTGAACTCTGCTTTACTGGAGTATCTAAAAAAAAATAATCGGGCTGCGATCTTTATTTCCGCCCATCTTGCTAACTGGGAGCTCCCTCATTACACAGTTGTTAAAGCCGGCCTCCCTATTCACCTTGTTTCCAGACCCCCCAATAACGTCTTCACTAGAAAGTTCCTAGAGCTCGTGCGCTCACACCCTCTTGTTTCTCTCATCATCAAAGGTTCTTTGGGCACGAAACAGCTGCTTTGCACGCTTCGAAATTCGGGTTATGTCGGTGTTCTGGCAGACCAGAGGCTATCTGAAGGCCAAAAAGTAAACTTCTTTGGGAAACAGGCTTTTACAGCAATAGGGCCGGGAAAGCTAGCCCTTAAATATGAATGCCCGCTCATCCCTGTGCACGTGGTAAGGGAGAAGAACGCCACCTTCCAGGTTTCTTTTTTAGAGCCCTTGCTCTTGAAAGGTAAGTCCGAGATGGAGATTGCCCAGGAAATAAATGATCTTTTCGAAGACTGGATCCGCCAGAATCCAGGTCAATGGCTGTGGTTCCATAACAGATGGCGTTTGTGAGAAGCCACTTCTGGATATCTTTCTGCATAACTCCTGCGCTTTTTTGTTAAAGACCGAGACGGCACTTTACCCACAGGGGAACTCCAGTCTTTCCACAGCTTTGGAGCCTGTTAAGAAGATTCTTTCTTTTATCCACTTTTTGACCTGGCTCTGGAAGAAGCTTGGATATCCCCGCTTCTTGGCCTCAGTTGACCTGTGCATAAGTAATATAACAATCTGCTTTTGAAAGTTTTACAGCTTCTTAAGCCGATCTACTATATCTACAAAGATATAAAATTTGTTTGTTATTAAGAAATATGCTACTAATTTATAAAACAGCCCCCTTGCTTTCCATCAATAAAGGTTAAATTTATGAATCTCCAGGATCTCAAATCGAAGAGTGCCCAAGACTTACTAATCATTGCTGAGGGGTTTGGCATTGAAAACGCTCATTCCTTAAAAAAACAAGACCTCGTGTTCGCCCTTCTCAAAAAGGCTGCTGGAGAAAATACTCCTTTGTACGGGGGGGGAGTGGTTGAAATTCTGCCAGATGGGTTTGGCTTTTTGAGGTCTCCCCTTTCAAACTACCTTGCGGGGCCAGACGATATCTACATATCCCCTAGCCAGGTTCGAAAATATGGGTTTCGCACAGGAGATACGGTGGAAGCACAGATTAGAGCTCCCAAAGAGGGTGAAAGGTATTTCGCCATCACTAAGGTCAATAGCATAAATTTTGATGAGCCTGAAAAAGTTAAGCACCGGGTGAATTTTGATAACCTGACTCCATTGTTCCCCACAGAGCCACTTCGCATGGAGACCTTCTCTGAAAAAGGCTCAAGAGATTATACATCCCGCGTGATCGACCTTGTGTCTCCGCTGGGAAAGGGCCAAAGAGCTCTCATCGTGGCGCCTCCCAGGACGGGGAAAACTGTAATGCTACAAACCCTAGCTCACGCTATAACAGAGAACCACCCAGAGGTTCATCTGATTATTCTGCTCATTGACGAGCGCCCCGAAGAGGTTACCGATATGGCCAGATCGGTGAAAGCCGAGGTTGTCAGCTCTACTTTTGACGAGCCAGCAACCCGGCACATTCAGGTTGTGGAAATGGTGATAGAAAAAGCGAAGCGTCTTGTGGAGCACAAGAAGGACGTCGTTGTTCTCCTAGATTCCATAACGCGTCTCGCTCGTGCCTATAACACCGTTATTCCATCTTCTGGCAAAGTGTTGACCGGGGGCGTGGATGCGCACGCCCTGCAAAGGCCGAAAAGGGTTCTGGGGGCTGCCCGTAATATTGAGGAGGGCGGGTCTCTTACAATTCTTGCCACAGCCCTCATCGATACAGGCTCGCGCATGGATGAAGTAATTTTCGAAGAATTC
This sequence comes from uncultured Holosporaceae bacterium, assembly GCA_964464225.1. Lineage (GTDB taxonomy): Bacteria > Pseudomonadota > Alphaproteobacteria > UBA7879 > UBA5542 > CAYXFG01. The sequence continues at coordinate 2,936 of CAYXFG010000023.1, read as the reverse complement.
AAGGGCACTGGAAACTCAGAAATTGTTTTGGATAGGCGTATTGCTGAGAAGCGGGTCTTCCCTTCCATAGACATCGCAAAATCTGGCACACGAAAGGAAGAGCTGTTGGTTGACAAAGCAACTCTCTCGAAGATGTGGGTTTTGAGACGTGTCGTTAATCCCATGGGCGTGGTAGAGGGCATAGAATTTCTCATAGACAAACTCCGAGAAACAAAGACAAACAAAGATTTCTTTAACTCTATGAACGGCTAGGTTGTGCATCTTCCCAGCGTAGAGGAGGTCAAGAATGCGTTCTCCTCTTACGGATGGTCTTTTGACCCCTCTGCCTACGAGCGGATTTTGATTTATATGCGACTCCTCTTGGAGAGCAGCTCTCGGATGAATCTAGTGTCTCGTAATGATCTGAGCTGTATTCTGACGCGCCATGTGTGCGATTCTGCTCAGCTTATGCCTTTTATTACTGATCCCGCCTCAACTGAGGTGGCCGACATAGGGGCGGGGGCCGGCTTTCCAGGCGTTATCCTTAGCATCTTGGGCGTCGGTGGCGTCAAACTCATTGAGTCTTCCTCCAAAAAATGTCTCTTTCTGGAAAAAGTTTCACATGAAACTGGGGCCAATTTTTCTGTTTTAAACGAGAGAGCAGAAAAGGTAGAGGCGCTTCAGGTCGATATAGTTACAGCCCGGGCGGTCAGCTCCCTGGGGAGGGTGCTGGGATATTCCATGCGCCTTTTGAAAAAAGGAGGTTTCTGTCTCTTTCATAAAGGTTCCTCCTTCAATTCAGAGATCGTTGAAGCTACCAAGTTGTTCAGCTTCACAGTAACAGCTACCCCATCGGTAACCGGCCCTGGTGTAGTTCTAAAAATTAAAAAAATCTCCCGTACACAGGGTTGAAATTTCTCTGGTTCCTGGTACCCTGTCTTTATGACCTTTATTATAAGCATAGCTAATCAAAAGGGGGGTGTTGGTAAAACTACAACTACCGTCAATCTTTCTGCAGCGCTTGCTGCTTCACAGAAGTGCGTACTGGTCGTGGATCTAGACCCCCAAGGTAACACTACGACCGCGTTGGGGCACTCGAAAGATTCATGTGAAACCATCTACGAAGCGCTTTCTAACAAGAGGCCTCTGGCGGCACTCATAAGGAAAACCATGGTTCCGGGGTTGGATCTAGTAGCTTCTTCTCTTAATCTTGCTGGCGCAGAGATAGAGTTGTCAGCAGCCAAAGGTCGAGAGAAAATTTTGAAGGGTTTGCTGACAGGGCTCGCGTATGATTACATATTTATTGACTGCCCTCCAGCGTTGGGGTTGCTCACAATAAACGCCCTGGCCTCATCTTCCTCTCTGATTATCCCACTACAATGTGAATACTATGCCCTGGAGGGGCTCTCGCAGATCATAAAAACAGTCAAACTGGTGAATAAAAACATCAATCCAGCTCTGCAGGTGCTTGGCATCCTCCTTACAATGTTTGACTCAAGAAATAGTCTGAGTCGCGCTATTGAGCAGGAAGTGAGAGACCATTTTTCTTCGGAGGTTTTCAACAGTGTTATTCCGCGGAACGTCAGAGTTTCCGAGGCGCCTTCTCACGGTCTACCTGTCTTGCTCTATGACTTTAAGAGTGCGGGGGCTCAGGCCTATGTCCGGTTGGCCTGTGAGGTTATTAAAAAATGCGAAGAGGTGGCAGTATGAAAAAAAGCGTTCTAGGTCAAGGCCTTTCAGTTTTATTGAATGAAAAACCAGAAATAAAAGCGGGCGGAGAGATCTATAGAGAGCTCTTTACCTCTCAATTAGAACCCTCGCCTTATCAACCGAGAAAGCATTTCGATGATGAAGAAATCTTTTCCTTAGCAGAGTCCATACAGGGGAGTGGAATCCTGCAGCCCATAATTGTGCGCCCCCTTACCTCGGGGTCTTTTGAAATCATTGCAGGGGAAAGGAGATGGAGGGCGGCAAAGAAGGTCGGCCTGGACGTTGTGCCCGTTATTGTAAGGGACATATCAGACAATGAAGCCTTAACCATCGCTATGGTAGAAAACCTACAGAGAGAGGATCTTAACCCTATAGAAGAATCTGCTGGCTACTTAATGATGATGGAAAATCTCCAGATAACACAGGAAGAGCTATCACGATTGGTTGGAAAAAGTCGAAGCTATATTACTAATTTTATTAGGCTTTCTCATTTGCCTGAGGGGGTAAAAGAGCTAATTCAAAAAGGTACCCTCTCTTCTGGGCACGCTAAAATCCTCCTGGGTTTACAGGATCCTCTACAGGCGGCAGAAATCATGGTAGAGAGGGGGATGACTGTAAGACAAGCAGAACGTTATGTGCAGCGCCTAAAAAAGATGGAGAGAGAGAAAGAGTTTGTTCCAAGGAAAACGACCTCGGAAAAGGCTTACGAGGATTTGGCTCTGGTGGAGGGTGCTGGCTATGCCGATGAGGAAATCGACAAAATAAGGAACTTTATAGAAAGCAAGCTCTCTTACAAAAGCACTATTTCCGTTAAGGGTGATGGCAAAGTTTCAATTTCTATTCATTTGGAGTCCATGGCAGAATTCGATGATTTTCTTGGAAAACTAAACATGATCCCAGAAAATCAGCCCTGTGTATAACTGGGCTCATTTTTTTTGGTGCCAGGGTCTGAAAAGAGTGAAAACCAAAAAAAACCAGGAAAAACAAGGTGTCAAGAGAAGTATTAAAAAAGATTGAAGCAGGAGAGGCTGTGAATAACATTATGGATAGTTGCGCGGCTGCCAAGAAAACTTTTTCGCCAGAAGCTTTCCTTAGAACTTGAGGGAAGCTCAGGGCGCCGATGCCAGCCATTTATCATAGGGTGCTTCGTTTTTCGGCACTCTTTTAGTTATTTTGGGCGAGGAGAGCTTTCAAGAAAGCGGAGCGGGAGGGATTTTAAGCTCTGGTAGTTGGAGTTCTGGGTTAAG
>CAYXFG010000022.1:10262-11619 GCA_964464225.1 uncultured Holosporaceae bacterium | reverse complement strand
GCTGGCGCACCTTGGAGAAAAGCTGCCACAGCACCGGCTTTTGAGACCCCAACAGAAAGGCGTGCCTCATGGCGCGTCTCATGATGCGGCGGACCACATAGCCTCTTCCTTCATTTTCCGGCATGATACCATCCGCTATCATAAAGCTAACCGCTCTCACATGGTCTGCCATGACCCTCAAGGAGGCCAGAGACTGGGCGTCTTGAAGGTTGCCCCCGGTCAGATCCGCTGCTTCCTCCACCAGGGGCCTCAGAAGAGACGTCTCATAATTATTGGAAACGCCCTCGAGAACGCCTGTTATTCTTTCGAGACCCATCCCCGTGTCAATGGAGGGGCGCGGCAAAATGAGCCTTTTACCATCAGACTGTTGGTCGTACTGCATGAAGACAAGATTCCAGATTTCTACGAAACGGTCCCCCTCTTGTTCTGGCGTTCCGGGCAGGCCTCCTGGCACATGGTCTCCGTGATCGTAAAAGATCTCCGAGCAGGGGCCGCAGGGGCCCGTATCTCCCATGGACCAAAAGTTGTCCTGCGTGGCTATGGGCAGAAGACGCCCATCGCCAAAACCTGTCAATTTTTTCCACAGGCTCTGGGTCTCTTGGTCTTCAGAAAAGAAAGTCATATAAAGACGGTTCTTATCCAGCCCCAACTCTTTCGTCAGGAATTCCCAAGCCCTGAGAATCGCCTCTTCTTTGAAATAGTCCCCGAAGGAAAAGTTACCCAGCATCTCGAAGAAGGTGTGGTGGCGCCCGGTATACCCTACGTTATCCAGGTCATTGTGTTTACCTCCCGCCCGCAGGCACTTCTGTACGGTGACCACGCGGGGTGCTGGGGGTTTTTCTCTGCCTGTAAAGGCATTTTTGAATTGCACCATCCCGGAATTGGTAAACATAAGGCTGGGGTCGTCCTGGGGCACCAGGGGCGAAGAGGGGATAACCTTATGATCGTTCTTTTCGAAAAACTTTACAAAGTCAGAGCGAATATTTCTAGTCATCCCTTAGGGTCTCCTGGTTGGGCCTAGCACGTGAGTAGGACGCAAAGCACTCTACGAGAGGGTTTTTTAAAAATCAACGAGATTATTGTGCTATTTTGTTTTAGAATCCGATGTCTTATTATGAGAAGTACCCTCACCTTAAGGATATGAAATGAGCGGCGCGCCGTCAAAGGACATCATCCAATTTAAAAATGTAGCCCTGGCTTTCGAGGGTGGATCTCGCCTTTTTTCTAACGTTTCCCTAGATATTCAGGAAGGGGACTTTTACTTTCTGACCGGCATCAGCGGCGCCGGTAAGTCCTCCTTTCTCAAGCTTATCTACAAGGGCCTATGCCCAACGTCAGGGGATGTCTCGGTCTTTGG
>CAYXFG010000022.1:0-10252 GCA_964464225.1 uncultured Holosporaceae bacterium | reverse complement strand
GGGGCTGAACCTGGGCCTGGCCGATGTGATCAACCATTTCCCTGAAGAGCTTTCAGGAGGTCAACAACAGCGTGTCGCCATATGTCGGGCCGTCATAGGCCGCCCCAAAATCCTTCTGGCTGACGAACCCACCGGCAACGTGGATGATGGCGCTGCCATCAAGCTGCTGCACCTTTTTGAAGAAATGAACCGTTCGGGTACCACTGTGGTGCTGGCCACCCACAACCGCTCCTTTCCCAAGGAATTCCAACATCCAGAGATTTTCCTGAAACAGGGGAAAGCCACCCTCATGGACGATGCGCGGAAGAGGGGGTAAGAAAGTCATGGCAAAAGCGATGCGTGATCTTCCTCTGGGAGCGGGCCCTTCCGCCCCTCTCCTTCCCCTCATCGTGGGGATCATGATGTACCTGGCAGCTTTGGCCATCACCAGCGTGGGGGCCATCCACTCTTTCTGCATGTCTCTCACCCACGGCACCGATGACCATGTTATGATCATTGTTCCCCCAGATGTGCCCTCGGGAAATTCGAATTTCCAAACCCACCTCAGGCAAACGGTTTCAGGCATAAAAGGTTCTTCATCCTTACGGCAGCTTACGACCGAAGACATGAAATCCACGCTGGGAGAGACAGGCACGGATCTTTCAGCGTATTTGCCCCATGTTTATGTGCTCAAAGTAACTTCACGCCAGACCTTCAGTCTTTCCCAAGCCTCCCAGCGCCTCAAGTCCCTTTCTCCCGCCATCCTTGTGGAAGACCAATATGCCTGGGTCTCGGGGCTTAAGAGAACGGCTCACAGCTTCGAACTGGCCAGCCTCACCATTGCCACCCTGCTTCTGCTGGGCGCTATTGCCACCATTGCCTTCACTTCACAAACTGATTTGATTATTCATCGCCAGATCATTGAAATCCTTTATTTGGTGGGGGCGACCCGCTCTTACATTGCTGGACAATTTCAATACCATGCTTTAAAGACCGGCCTCAAAGGGATGGTGGTGGCAGCTTTCCTGTTGGGGTGTACCTTCAGTGCTTTGGGGTTCTTTTTGCCCCTGGGGCTGATCTTCCCCTCCCCCCTGTGGGGGGCCGCGTGCCTTGTGGGGGGACCCTTGGTTATTACCCTATTTATGATGTTGGCGGCTCAACTTACGGTGCGCCTGGCCTTGCGAGCTCGGTCCTAGCATGGCTCGGAAAGTTCGTTTTTTGGTGGCGCTAACCGCTCTTCTTCTTCTCATGTGGGGAGCGGGGTTTGTTTTTTACCTGCATAAGATCCACTCTCTTCTGCCTTCCCAAGATCCGGCGGATGGAATTGTCATTCTGACAGGAGGGGCTGGACGCATCCACAAGGGGCTTAAGCTTCTCAACCAAAAAACCCTCCCCTTATTGATTTCAGGGGTGAAAGGGGGGGAATTGTTGGAGGGGGCCTGCTATTCGCCACAAAAACAGCAAATAACCTTGGGCAAAAATGCTACCAACACCAAAGAAAATGCCCAGGAAACCAAGACCTGGGCCGCCCACCAGGGCTGTAAATCCCTTAAGGTGGTCACCTCTTACTATCACATGCCGCGCAGCCTATTGGAACTTAAGATCCTTATGCCGGGCGTGGCTCTTCATCCCTATCCGGTGGTTTCTTCCCGTTTCCAAAACTTTAGATGGATAAGCCATCCGCGACTGTGGGGTGTCCTTTTTGTAGAATATAACAAGTACCTAGCGGTCCTTGCACAATCTTTTTTAATCTTGTAAGACTGAGGCCATGTGGCGGTCCATCCTCTTTAATGTTGTGTTCTACGGCGGGACGGTTCTAGGACTTACCCTGCTGTGCCCCCTGTTACTGTGTTGGCCCAAGTTTAGGCTTCTGATCCCCCGCTGGTGGTCTCTGTGGGTCTCCTGGCTTTTTACCCATATTATTGGAGTAACCTATTCCATCTCAGGACTCGATCGCCTTCCCCCTGGCCCTCTTCTGTTTGCCGTCAAACATCAGTCCGCATGGGAAACCCTAGTCTTAAACCACATTCTGAACCGGCCTGTCTTTCTTTTAAAGAAAGAACTCCTGTGGGTTTTTCCCTTTGGTGTCTATCTAAAGGCCGCGGGGATGATAGGCGTGGACCGCCGGGGATCTTTGAAGAGTATCAAAAACATGATCAGAGAAGCCAAACAGCGGGTTTCTGAGGGGAGGCCCCTTGTCATTTTTCCCGAAGGCTCGCGCTCGGAACCAGGCCATTCCAACCCCTATAAAAAGGGTATTTACACTCTGCACAAACACCTGGGGATACCCGTCGTCCCGGTGGCGCTGAATTCGGGGCTTACCTGGCCGCGCCGCACCTTTAAAAAAAAGAGTGGGTCTGTTGCCATATGTTTTCTACCGCCTCTTGAAGCCGGCTTGCCCGAGGAAGAATTCATGCGTCAGCTGGAAACCACCATTGAAAACAAGAGCAAATCCCTGCTGCCTGACCAAGTTATTTTATCTCCTGGGCAACATCTCACGGACTTGGGGACACTGGACCCTAGCCTTGAAATTGATCTCAAATACTTGGGCGAGGATAATTTTGTGGGGCGCCCCATCTGTGGCTATTATGCTAACCGCGCCTATGCAACGCCCAAGCTGGGAGAAATTCTCAAAAGTGCCCAAAAAGAATTCGTCGAAAGAGGGTTCAGCCTGGTGATTTGGGACGCTTATCGGCCCTGTCGGGCGGTGAGAGATTTTGAGAAATGGTCTTCGGATCCCCGGGCAAAGGCGCCTCGTCAAAAAACACATTTTCCCGGGCTTGGCAAGGAGGACCTTTTCAAGGAAGGCTACATTGCCCACCGCTCAGGACACAGCCGAGGGATCGCAGTGGATCTTACGCTGAGGAATAGACGCACAGGTGCCCTGCTGGATATGGGCACCTGCTTTGATTATATGGGGCCCGCCTCTCACTCCACAGCCTACGAGCAGGGCCTTATTACGGAAAAACAGCAGGAGAATAGGCTCCTTCTGCGCGATGTGCTTGTAAAGCATGGTCTGGAACCTTATCCCCAGGAGTGGTGGCACTTTAATCTTCCGGCAGACGCTGAGCCCCACCCGCACCTTTATTTTGATTTTGAGATAATTAACCTGAGCTCGACATAAGCAGGTAAAAAGAGATGGAAGCCTTCTCCTGAGATAGCCCAAGGGCTGTGCTATCATGAACATAGTCGCATGCCATAAAAGAGATATTTTTTTAAGGCATGTCCTGTCTTTTATGCCTTAAGACTTAGGATAACCAGGTCACCTTGTACGAAGCACTCCTCTTGAAAGCTCTAAAATTTAGGCACTCTCCTTGCAGGTAGACTTTACTCCATTACGTATATCCCGTTATTGCCTTTTGTGCCTAAAGCCGGGAGGGCAGGAAGGAATTTATTTTCGAAAGGGCTACACCAGGTCTTCTTTAATGTGTCCTTTAGAGAGGATTTCGGTGCTGGTGGCAGCTGAGGACTCACCGCTTGCAGTTTTACTCGAAAAGACTGAGTGAGAATCAACCCTTTCTTGCTCCTTATAAGGCCCCAGTTTAAACTGCCGCTCCAGCTGACCTAAATACTTTAAATCTTTCTCAAGTTTATCCATTTTTTCCTGAAGAGGGATAAGTTTTCCTTCATTTTTTTTTATGAGAAGAATAATGTTTTTGCGTTCAGGAAATCTTCCTAAGCTTTTTTCCCAACCATTCAGCTCTTTTGTGTTCTCATCGATTTTTTGTTGCACTTGTTCTTTGTCTTCTTGAAGAAAGTCTCTGGTTTGGTGGAGAGATCCTTCTTTATCTTCATCTGACCAACTTAACCACTGTGGATTCAGTTTCCCAGTTGTTCCTTCCAAAGAGCTTATTAGTAAAAAGCTAGCTATAATTTTTTGTTCCTATTTTCATGTTAATCTCCTTTGGTTATACATCATCTATTTGTAGAGTATCGTCTTCTAAAGCGGGACTTTCTCTACTTTGTAATTCTATGTTAAATAAATTTTCCTCACATTGATTTTCAATTTTTTCTTGTAGCAATAAAGCAGGATAGCAGACTTGACAACTTTTCTTAAGGACCCTTAAAAACCTAGCTTCTGGCGCCTCAAGGTTTTTTTCAGACAAGTCTTTAATTCTACGTCGAATAAAGCCCTGTAAAGAAACATTTTCATATTCAACTTTACATTGTTCCCATTCTTGTTTTAAATCAAGAATAAACTGTTGTTCTTCTTGAATAGTTTCTATGAGTTCTTGTAAGGCTTTGTGGGTGGCAATCATCTCTTGGGCTCTTTCTTTCAGAGCAGGGATTTTGCGGGCATCATCCATAGTAAGGAGGGGATCTTCCAGTTCAGGGGCAATGCGATAATAGCGCACATGGCCTTGTTCGCTTAAGCGAGCGAAGGAGCGATGGGTGGCATCACTGGTGCCTCTCATGGCCATGAAGAGAGGTTTGACTCCCCAACAACAAGCGCCCTGGGCTCTCTGAGAAGGTCCTTGAGGTGGATGTTTGGCGTGCCCAGTCCCCAAAGAAACCACCAAAGGCGATGGATCGCCCGAGATTTCCCGCGCTAAGGCGAAACTGGCCAGCGTCGGGTTATTTTCAAAGATGCCGCCATCCACGCAAAGCATAGGGTCCACATCTTCGCCCCCAATATCGGCCATGCGGAGGAAGGTGGGAGCTGCAGAGGTAGCAACGACTACTTCACGAAAGAAATACTTTTTATGAGACACATTCTCACTGGAAAGATGTTGGGCGCCGCCGCCTTGCAGGGAATTATAAGTTGTAATCTGAAGGGGCCCTAAGGAGTCTTCCAAACGTATATCTGAGAACAAAAGAGCCAGCTCGCTTCGATCCCATAACGGGAATATTTGGGCATGCACAGCCCCTTCCACCGGGGAAAACATGCACACGATGAAAGGTACCCTGACCACCCCCAGAGTCTTGACCAAAATCCCTTCTGGGGCAAACAGGCTGTATGGCTTCCTTTGCCACAACAGATAGGAAAGATGTTACGGGCCCGGCTTTCATAAAAAGCCACGATCTGTTGAGCGGAATAGGGCCCTTTTTCCCCGGGCAAAGGTTGGCGCTTTCTGAATAGTTGATCTAAATGCTTTAGGTTTTCAGACGTGGTCGTTACGTGATAGGGCGTTGTAAGAGCCAAGGCCACAAGCCCACCTGTAGAGGTATCGTTAATACCCCCTTGAAAAAGTTTGTAAATGGGCAAGCCAAGAGCTTGCTCCATATGAGCGGCTACCAAGGCCGGGATAACACCTCGGACGCCACCACCATCAATAGAAAACGTGCGGGTTTTAGCGTTTTCTAAAATGAGCGTTTCAAAGAAAGTGATTTCCGGATCTTGGGCTTCTACTGGGACTGGAGGCCGGACAGACACAGGTCTCGTTTCAGACACGCATCCACATGTGTCCCATAGGCATGCCTTGGTATAAAAAGGAAATAAGAATAAAGTAAGGACTTTCCGCATACCCACTAATTTACCTTTGATTGCCAAAACAAGAAGTGGAAAAATAAAAGCATTTTCCCTTTCTTGCACTTTAAAACAAGGGGTTGAAGTAGGTAAGGGTTAGTGATGAGAGGATTTATACCAGTATTTAAGCCGGTCTAGAAGGGTTTTATGATCACCTCCCTTGAAGCATCATTCACACCTCTTATAAAAACCAGTAAAAGTTTTCTCGTTTAATTCCATTAAATTTTCTCATATGTCTTTTACGCTTCCTTGACTATTTTGTTGTCCGACCCATTGTCTCTGTCGTTGTGGTGCATCCGTGTAGTGTCTGTCTCATAGCTCCTCCTTTGATGGTAATTTACTCTAATCTACGCCATCACAATTTGGGACTAAACATCTAGGGCTTGGAGGATCTAAAACCTATGCCCACCACATAAATCTCAGCTGAATCTTTCCGGCTGGCGGGGGGCTTGATATGCTTCACCTTGGCGAAGTGCATTTTAAGATCGTTCAGCAGGCCCGTCTCTGTGCCACCTTGCCAAACCTTAGCCACGAAGAATCCGCCTTCGGCCAAAACCTCTTTTGCAAAGTCCCAGGCCATTTCAGCCAAAGCTATGATGCGCAAATGATCCGTGACCTTGTGTCCAGACGACGGAGGCGCCATATCACTTAGCACCACATCGGCCCCTCCCTCCAGAAGCCCTCGAAGACGTGCGGGGGCTTGCTCGTCTGAAAAATCCATATGCAAGACCGTGGCCCCCTCAAGGGGCTCCATGGGGCTTAGATCCACAGCTATAACTTGTGTCCCGTGGCCTTTGGGATCCACTTCTTCAAGAATCACCTGGGTCCACCCTCCCGGTGCCGCTCCTAAATCGATGACCCGGCACTTCTTCTTAAACAAAGGCACCTGCTGGTTAAGTTCTTTCAGCTTATAAGCGGCGCGAGATCGGTAACCCGAGGCCCGGGCGCCCGCCACGTAGGGGTCATTAAGCTGGCGTTCTAGCCACTTTTGAGAAGATAAACTTTTCTTCTTTTTGTTCTTAAGCCGCACCGGCGCGCCACGGGGCAGTGAAGGGGGGGGAGCAGATTTTTTCGACATGCTTCTGAGAAAACCTCTTTAGATAAACCTGGATTCAGTGTACTGTAGTCTGAGGTTTTATTAAAGGGAGGCACTATCATCATGGCGGAGGTTTCCTCTTTTTTGTCTTCCGCAGAGGCTGCGGAAGGCGCTTATGGCCAGCCCTTCTCCGTCGCCGAGATCTCCCGACACGTAAAGACCACCCTAGAAAGCCAATTCGTAAAAATATGTGTCAAAGGAGAGCTTTCCAGTACAAAGCTGCACTCTTCGGGCCATCTCTATTTCACCCTTAAAGACACCGAAGCCGTCCTGGATGCCATTTGCTGGAGAGGCACCGTCAGCCATCTGGGTCTCAAGCCCGCGGATGGCATGGAGGTGATATGCTATGGCCGCTTAACCACCTATAGTGGGCGCTCCAAATATCAGATGATTGTGGAGAACATGACTCTATCTGGGGAAGGGTCTTTGCTGAAAATTTTGCTCGAACGCAAAGCCAGACTTTTAGCTGAAGGTCTCTTTGATCCCTCTCGTAAAAAAAAGCTGCCTCCTTTCCCCCAACGGATTGGAGTTATCACCTCTCCCACGGGGGCTGTCATCCAGGATATCATCCATCGGGTCCGAGCCCGCTACCCGCTCTGTCTGGTGTTATGGCCTGTCAGCGTCCAAGGCCCCACCTCTTCTGCAGAAATCACCAGAGCCGTTACGGGGTTCAATGGCACGGCCCTTCCCAAAGTGGACCTTATTATCTTAGCCCGAGGAGGCGGCAGCTTCGAAGATCTATGGGGTTTTAATGATGAAGCCCTGGTGCGCGCCATAGCCAATAGCTCTATCCCTCTTATATCCGCTGTAGGCCACGAGACGGATACCAGCCTTGTGGATTACGCAGCAGATGTGCGGGCGCCTACGCCCACGGCAGCTGCTGAATTAGCCACGCCCCTGAGGCAAAAGCTGAAGGAAGATCTAGACCAGAGGGAGAACCGCCTGGCCCGGGCCCTGCTGCAAGGCCACAAGTACTGGGCCTCGCTCTTGCAGGGGTTGAGCCGAGGGATTTTAAACCCACGCTACGCCCTGGAAAACAAGGAGCTGATCCTGGATGACTTGGGAGAGAGACTTGAGGCTTGCCGAGAAAGTTTGCAGAATGCGCCCAAAGCACGCCTCCAAAGCCTTAGGCTCCCCCGGGCGGCCTTGCTTCACAAAATCCATTTCCTGGCGGACGGGCTTTCCATTTCGGGTCAGCGCCTGTCCCACTCTGCCAGCTCTAAAAGATCGAACCTACATCACCAGTATGAGGCCCTGGCGGGGCTTCTGGAAGGTCTCTCTTATGCCAAGACCCTGGAACGTGGGTTTTGCCTGGTTACCCAAGCGCATGGAACCCTCATCAAGAGGGCCAGCGCGCTCGTGGAGCCGAAGCCCATCGTTCTTCATTTTTATGATGGAGAAAGGAAGGCTACTGTTCAAAAGGACGGGGACTAAGGCTGCCCCTTGTGTTACACAGCGGTTTCGTCCCCGAGGTTTTTCTCGGATTGAACCAAGGCTTTACCTATACTGGCCAAAGAATCTCTCAGAGGGCCTTCGGGAAAGTCCTCCAGAAGCTCATCCAACACACTCTCTTCTTGGGGGGACAAAGGCAGAGGCGTATGGTTCCGGGGTGCCTGCGGCCTAAAGACAGGACCTACCCTGCAAACTATGTTTTTCACAGAGGCCTGCCCCAAGTAAGTATTCATGGAGGCCACGAGAGATTCCTTGGAATGCGCGATCACCATCCCGGTGGAGGAATCTAGGACGTGTAAAAAAACCGTGGCCCCTGTGTTGGTTTTGGGGGGAAAGCTTATCTTGAAAGGGCAGGAAATATCCGATAGTTTCTCTCCTGCAATTTGGCGCCAGTCGTTGATCAGTTGACCGATGGTGTGCCCTTTTTTCCCTATCACTTTAGACGAAACATTATAGAGGATAGAGCTTACAGGTCGAAGCCCATAGGAGATGGTCTTTCTCACATCTCTCTCCCTAAAGGAAGACCGGCCGCCTGCAGCACATTTCTCATGAGATACATGATGGTGAGAGGACCCACCCCCCCTGGGACAGGGCTAATAGCCCCGGCCTTTCGGGAAACCGCTTCAAAATCCACATCGCCCACCAGCTCCATCCGACCGCGCCCGTTGATTCCTACATCAATCACGCACGCCCCTTCCTTCACCCAAGTTTCCTTTACCAACTTGGGGTGCCCCACAGCCACCACTAAAATATCGGCACGCCGGGTGCACCCAGGCAAATCACGTGTCTTGGAGTGACACTGGGTCACCGTGGCATCGCCCCTCATGAGCAAGCCCGCCACCGGCAGCCCCACCAAAAGCGAGCGCCCTATCACCACAGCTTCCATGCCTTGCAGATTCTTGTTCCACATATGGATCAAGTGTAGACAAGCAAGAGCGGTGCAAGGTGTAAACCTGGGCGCTCCTGCCACAAACAAACCTATATTAGAAGTGGTCAGACCATCCACATCCTTTGAGGGGCTAACCCTGTGAAGGAGCGCTGTCTGGTCAAGGTGGGAGGGCAAAGGCAGCTGGATCAAAATTCCATGGACGCTGGCGTCCTCATTCAGTTTATCCAAAAGTTCCTCTGCCTCACTTTGAGAAACTTCGGGGCCCAACCGGTAAAGGTCGGTGGAAATACCGATTTCCTGAGCCTTGAGGCGCTTGCGGCCCACATAAATTTCACTGGCTATGTTATGTCCTATTAACACGATGGCCAGTCGAGGGGTGGTGGAAGTAGCGTGAACAAACTCTCGAGTTTGCTCGATCAAAAAGCTTGTTAGACGCTGAGCCTCAGACTTGCCATCTAGAATCTGCGCCATCGGGCTCCACTAGGCGAGGCGATGACCGAAATATCTGTGAAAAGAATATTCGATCCACACCATACTTAAGAGGACATCAAGAAAATATAAAGCGCCAAACAACACCAGAGGTGAAATATCAAGCCCTCCCAAACTAGGGATAATCTTGCGGATCCTCTTTAAGAGGGGATTCAAAAGCTTACCCAGGAATGTATAAGCCACATTCACGAATTGATTACCCTTATTGAGCACATTGAATTGGACGAGCAGATTTACGACCCCGTAAGCCACCACCACCCACTCGGCTGTACGCAAAGCCAAGGAGATAAGAGCAATAAGCGGATATAAAATAAAATTCATGAAAAACTCCCTTTATAATTTTTAAGACACACCGTTTTTACTATACAACACTTATATCGGGTGCATCCACTGCTTTCATACCCACCACATGGTAGCCGCAATCAATGTGATGCACTTCTCCCGTAACGCCTGAAGACAGAGGACTAAGGAGGTAGAGCCCCCCCTTCCCTATATCTTCCAGAGAAACATTTCTCTTAAGGGGAGAGTTGTATTGGTTCCATTTTAAGATGTAATTAAAGTCCCCAATGCCTGAGGCCGCCAGCGTCTTGACGGGCCCGGCAGATAGCGCATTGACCCTGATGTTATAGCCCCCCAGATCCACGGCCAAGTAGCGCACGCTGGACTCTAAGGCAGCCTTGGCTACCCCCATGACGTTGTAATGAGGCATAACCTTTTCGGCTCCGTAATAAGTACACGTCAGAAGACTGCCTCCGTTTTTCATGAGCGGGAGGGATTGACGACATACCTCAGTGAAGGAATAGCAGGAAATATCCAGGGCATTCAAAAAATTCTTACGAGACGTGTTTAAGTAAGGCCCCTTGATTTCGTCTTTGTCGGA
>CAYXFG010000021.1:0-11985 GCA_964464225.1 uncultured Holosporaceae bacterium | reverse complement strand
GGCCGCTTCAACAGCAAAAAAAAGGCTCAAACTATTTGTGAAAACCTCAAGAAAAAATCTTTAAACTGTGCTGTTGTCAAAGTGGCAGACCCATTATAATATAAAGGCGTTTTTGAGGAGATCTTTAAATGGTTGGCGTGATGGGACTTTTGAAAGCAGCAGGGCCACTGTTGGTACTGACATCCCTGACCTTTGGGGTTCAGGATTTGAGAGCAGAGCAGGTCCCTGGATGCCCCCCCCGAAGATGCCCTAGTAGAAGCCGAAGAGGAGGATTCACCCTCCTTGACAGACGATGAAAATAACCAGGACCCTCAGCCATTTTTGGTGGAGGCCCCGGTAGATCTACAAGGGGTGGATGAGGGGGAGGGAGAGGAATCTCCCCACGATCCGGCGTCCTAAGTTTTTAACCCCCCACGAAAGAAAATTTTTCCAGATGACTGTTCTAGCCCCTGCACCTTCCGCTCTTGCAAGCCTCATTGCCCAAATTGGTAACACTGCCCTCGTCCCCCTTCAATGGAAAGGTGCTGCCCAAGTATTTGGCAAAAATGAACTTACGAACCCTGCCGGCAGCATCAAAGATAGGCCAGCCTTGTACATGATCGAGCAAGCAGAACGGGAAGGGCTTTTGAAGCCCGGAGGGATTATTGT
This sequence comes from uncultured Holosporaceae bacterium, assembly GCA_964464225.1. GTDB lineage: Bacteria > Pseudomonadota > Alphaproteobacteria > UBA7879 > UBA5542 > CAYXFG01. The sequence continues at coordinate 11,337 of CAYXFG010000021.1, read as the reverse complement.
AGAGGGCTCCTCAGGGAACATGGGAGCGGCGCTGGCCATGATTGGCCGGCTGAAGGGCTATAGGGTCATTGTGACCGTATCGGATAAAACATCGCCGCAAAAGCTTCAGGTTTTGAAGGCTTACGGTGCTGAAGTCCATACCTGTCCCGCCGTCTCCAGTCATGAAGATCCAAGGGGGTACTGGCAGACAGCCCGCAGATTGGCTGAAGAGCTGGGCGCTTTTATGCCCAACCAATTTTATAACCCAGCCAATGCTGAGGCTCATTACCATGGCTTGGGCCCAGAAATATGGCGACAAACGGCCGGCAAGATAACCCACTTTGTGGCCGCTGCGGGGACTGGGGGCACTCTCTCGGGTGTGGGTAGGTTCTTGAAAGAGAAGAATCCGGCTATCAAAATCTATGGGGTGGATACAGCGACCTCGTTTTATTCCACCAAGGGAAATCACACTCCCTATGCGGCTGAGGCCTTTGGTTTGGACAACATCACGCCCCTTATTAACTTAGATGTTATTGATGAAATCATACCTTTGTCCGACGAAGAAATTTTTGAATCCACCCGCCGTGTATGTCGTGAAGATGGCTTTTTGGTAGGTTTCAGCACGGGCGCAGCCGCCGCAGTGGCACGTCGCTTGGCCGAAACAGGCAGCAGTCGCGACCTGATCGTTTTCCCCTTTTGCGACTCGGGCAAGCCTTATTTACAAAAGTTATTTGGCTAGATTCTTGCCTGTGCCCGTGTGGAGCCGCTGGATAGCCTCTTGCGAAGGAAAGGCTTCCGCCCTTTTTGCCGACCCTGTAAACCTCTTTTTTGAAGACACCTTGTTAGATGAAGAGAGCCTTACTGAAAATGAAAAATTCAAGTGCAGAAGGGCTTGAGGAGGGCCGGTCTAGGATTGCCAGCCCAAAACCCTTGACGCCTGTTTTTTATATGACAAAATGAGAGCAGGAGGGCAAAGCATGGCCTCGTGCGAATTTTCCAGGATCGTTAAGGAACGCGGTTTGACCGCCAAGTGCTCGGTGACCTATGAAGCAACCCCCCGGGAATGCGCGGAGATTGCTAAACGCCTTGGGATAATCAGGGTAGACTTTTTCAAAGTCCGGGCCAACTTTGAACCCAAGGAAGTCTTGAAAAATGTCCATGCAAAGATTTCCTTAAAAGCCCGTTTGTGGCAAGAATGCGTACTTAGCTTAGAGCCTTTCAAGGAAACCATTGAAGCTGATTTTTCCTTGATCTTGGAACCTGCAAAAAGAAGCCGCCCGGCTCAAACGGAAATTTTATATGAAGGCCCTGAAGTCGTCTCCTTTGACAAGGCCGGAGAGGTGGACCTGGGTGAGATCTGTGTGCAATATCTTTCTCTAGCCTTGGATCCTTTTCCTCGAAAACCAGATATCTCCGCCCCATAGCCTCCCCCATTGGGCTGCCTTGTGGGAACCTGCTCCCAGATTAAAACGTTCTTTCCATGGGGCACTCCCCCTCTTAGGGGCCCTGATGTTTTCAGGTATGCGATATAAGCCTGCACGATTAAGAGGCAGCGGAACGGCCTCCCAAAAGATAACAGGGCAGGGTTTGTGGATGTATCTGAAATATGGCTCCCCGAACTGGACTCGAACCAGTGACCCAATGATTAACAGTCATTTGCTCTACCGACTGAGCTATCGGGGATTTCTCTTCACCCTTCCTATCAAATTTGCACAAGAAAATCCAGTATCTTTTTAAAGGCCCTCATTCTTTTGACCTAGCGTTTCGAGAAAGGAAACTCCAGATGAATCTTTTTCCACTTAATAATTTCTACCCCCCTTATGGAGACGGCTACAAGTTTAAGGGGAGTGGGCCCAGCTCCCCCAGCTGTGAGGCTATTCTTGACATGCAAACTGCGTCCTGGACGGATGACTTGTCTTTCTGTGATTTTCCCAGGAATTTTAGCCTCTTCGTGGAGGTGGTGGGGGTGCCCATCGATCTCAAGGATGTGGCCGGTCTATGGTGCCAGGTAGTGTGGGAGGGGCAGCCATTGGAACAGGCCTCCCTGTATGGCCTGGGGTTCATCCAGGAAGGGGAAACCAGGAATCTGAAAAAGGCAGCGGCCCACCGCGCCGTGCGCTTGCATACGCAGGCGAGGGGCTTTTATAGAGACGCCCATGACAGGATGATCGCTTTTTATGAAGATTCTCCCTTCAGCCGCTTTATGGCCGTTACGAAAGGAGAGCCCTTCCATACGAAAGGGTTTCAGATAGCTACTCATAGTTTTAGCCAAGAGGTGGACCAAGGGGGCCGGGCCTCAAGGTGGGGTTACCATCCCTACGGAGGATTTGTCTTGGAAGGACACACTTGGGAGGACGTGGGGCCGGTCTACGCTTCAGCCCGTCCGGTTTCTGCGCAAGCGGGGCTGGTTTCTGGCCTCTGCCTCCACCGGGAGGATCATCTGGTGCAGCAAGGGATATCGCCTTTCCAGGATATTTCCATTCAAGGAGAGAGGCATGGAATTGAGAATTTCCCTTCCCAGCAAGCTTATCCCCTTCCTTCATTGGGAGCAGACATCCGAAGTGGGCGAGTTTCTATGCGGCTTAAGAGAAATGAATACGAGGCAAGATTTGTATCAGAAGGTTATGAAAGCCGGGGCGGTGGCTCGGGACTGGTCTATTTTTCCAGGCAAGATTCCTAGGGTCTTCAAAGACCAGGTTCTTCGGCTTCAGGGGCTGCAGGCTGGTCCGCCAAGAATTTCATCTTATTGGGCACACCCACCCAGGCTTGAGCATCCTTGGGGGGAATCCCGGGCTGTAGGATAGAAGGCCACTTGCGCGCATGCTCTTGATTGAAGGCTACCCAGGTTTCAGCACCAGGCGCACTGTCGGGAATAATAGCGTTTGCCGGACACTCCAGCTCGCATACGCCACAGTCTATACATATTTCTGGATTAATCACCAGCATGTTGTCGCCTTCATGAAAGCAATTGACAGGACACACTTCCACACAATCCATAAATTTGCAACGAATACAAGCTTCTGTAACGACGAATGTCATAATTTCTTACCCCAAAAATATTTATCCTATTATATATCAAACAAAAATGAGCTGTGGTAGAAAAATGACTGGAAAGGTCGCATCTCATGATAATAACTGTTGACGGGCCCGCAGGGGTGGGCAAGGGGACCCTGGCACGCTCTTTGGCTTCTCATTTTGGCTTGCCTTACCTGGATACGGGCCTTTTGTTTAGAAGTCTTGCTTTGGAATGCTGTGACAAGTCCTGCGATTTGGCCAGCGAGAATGATATTCTTGCTGTGCTTCAGAGCCTGGACTTTGCGCAGGGCGTCCAGGAGGAGGCTCTCCGTAATGAAAGAGTAGCAGAGGCTGCATCGCTGGTGGCTGTTTTTCCCGCAGTCCGAGCTGCCATGGCTGCGAAAGCACGCGCCTGGGCGTCGGATTCCCCGCGGGGCGCGGTGGTAGACGGCCGGGACGGTGGTACTGTTTTGTTCCCACAGGCTGGTTATAAAGTTTTCCTCACAGCCACAGCTTCTGTTAGGGCCAGGCGGCGCTTTACAGAGCTTGATCAAAGGGGCAAGCCGGTGCAATTTGAAGCGTTGCTAGAGGAGATCAAGACCCGTGATAAAAGAGACTCTTCCCGGGAAAATAGCCCCTTGAGGCCCGCACTTGATGCCTTCGTTCTGGATACCTCAGACATGAACGCAGCCCAGGTTCTGGAAAGGGTTCTTGCGTTTATTGCAGATAAGGAGAAGAAAGACTTGTGAATTCGTTTGAAAGCGAACTCTAAAAGATTTATACACATAAAATGCGCGCCGAAACCTTCACCACTGTCCAATCTATCCAACAAGCTCTCACAACCTTGCGGAGGTTTCTTTGACTGGGATAAAATCCAGAAACGCTTGCAAGAGATAGACTGTCTCTCTGAGGAGGCCTCTTTCTGGGACGCGCCTCAGGCAGCCCAGGCTCTTATGCAGGAACGCACAGAAATCCTTAATAAGCAATCCAAAGTCCTTTCTCTGGAAGCCGAATTGGAAGAAGGGCTGGTGCTGTTGGAATTGGGCGAAACAGAGTCCAGTGAGGAAACGGTTCTTGAGGCCGAGCAGGCCCTGTCGGCTTTACATAAGAAGACGGTTATCGAACAGATTAATAATCTTTTATCGGGAGAAGCTGACAAGAGCGACTGCTTCTTGGAAATACATGCAGGGGCTGGGGGGACCGAAGCTCAGGACTGGGCCTCCATGTTGTTGCGTATGTACATGCGTTGGGCTGAGGAACATGGCTACAAGACCACTCTTCTCGAGGAGACACCGGGAGAGGAGGCGGGCCTCAAGTCGGTTACGCTGCAGGTAACGGGAGCAAGAGCTTATGGGTGGTTAAAAACGGAGACAGGCGTCCATCGACTGGTGAGGATTTCGCCTTTTGACGCCAACGCAAAGAGGCATACAAGCTTTGCCTCCGTAGGCGTATACCCTGTTTTGGACGAGTCCATCCACATCGAGATCCTGGAAAAAGATCTTCGCATCGATACCTATCGTGCTTCCGGCGCTGGAGGACAGCATGTGAACAAAACGGACAGTGCCGTCCGCCTAACTCACTTGCCCACGGGCATTGTTGTTCAATGCCAGAACGATCGCTCTCAACACCGCAATAAAGCTCAGGCTTATGACATGCTAAGATCTCGGCTTTATGAGCAAGAGCTGCAAAAGCGGGAAGCAGAAGCCCAGGCTAAAGCAGGGTCTAAAACCGATATGGGCTGGGGCCACCAGATTCGTTCCTATGTGCTGCATCCCTACCAGATGGTGAAGGATCTCAGAACGGGTGTGGAAAAAGGCAATGCCCACGGGGTCCTGGATGGAAAAATCGATGACTTTCTCGAGGCGGCTTTATCCCAGCGGGTGGGCATTTCTTAGGGAGAGGCTTTCTACCACATCGATTTCTGGGGTTGTCATGTAATCGGGTCTGGTTATCCCATACAAAGCCAGAAGCGTGGGCGCCACTTTGATAGACTCCACTTCTCGGCGGTAGGGGTCGCACTTCAATTTTTCTTTATAGACAATCCATAGGCCCTTGGGCTGATGGTAACCTGTGCCTTGGTCTCTGTTTTCAATGCTAAATCCACACTCCGAGAAAGTCACAGGCGCCCCGTCCCGGAAAACATGGCCCCGTGTAACCAAGCTGGGCGTTGAGGCCAGGTTGCAGTTTAGGGTGAGCCCCGCTTCCTTCAGAGTGAAGAGGGGTCTCTCCCCGTCTGAGGTAAGATGCCCTAATAGGGATTTGAAGCGGTTTAAGTGGGATTTTTTAGGGAAGGCAAAAGAAAAATCAGGGTGCATGGCTAGATTCTGGGAGGTGGGGCCCTCGTAGCCTAACATTTTTAAAAATAGCTTCGGACAAGAAAGGTGAAGCTCGCCCGCGTAGTCACCCCGGTGGATAAACTCCTGCCCCATGCTTGAGAGAATCATCAGGACATAGCCGTGCCGGTCGCAGAATTCCTTCAAGTAAGACAGCTGTCTATCAGCTATGTCCATGGCACGCAGGATGTTCTTTTGTTTAAAACTGTCTTCCGAGTTCCAATGGAAAGCGGGCGCTTCATGGGGGAAGGCATGTTTCCAATAGCGGTGCATCATGGAAGCCACATGGTTTGTGAAAAATGTAGAGAAGTGAGGCTGAAATTTCTCCAAGGCCGTCTTATAAAAGTCGAAGGCGATGGGCGCCTGGAGGGTGGGTCTCAAACTCTTGAAAACGGGATTCAAGTATTCTTTGAACAAATGGAAAGCTGTATTCCCCAGACTTCCCAAGCTCAGCCCCGATCTGAAAAGTTGCCAGGCTTCTTGTAGGTCTTTGCGAGAGGGCTTCAGGGGTTTGTGCACCTTTCCGCCTTCTTGCTCGGTGTAACGCAGATTGAGTTTTTGGAACGATGTGTAGTGCGATGGCAGGGTCTCAGGGGACCGAGCAAAGGTATCAGGGATATAAAAGGCGTAAGGATCGCCTTCGGGGACTGGCCACGTATGCAGGCTTCCAAAAATGCCGCAGGACACTCCTGCCTGGCACAAAAGCTGCCACAGAGGCGGGTAGGGGCATAAGATTTCTTGGTTAAGGAACCGGATGTTGTGTGCCGTATTGTAGACGCCCCGGTGGAGAGTGGGCCATGTGCTCCATGGATGAAGCTCGCCCACGTCGTGGGTGTGAGTCGTGTACTGCAAGGCATTCTGTAAAATGCTTCCCAGAGCCGACCTGGGGCGTTCGTGCAAATAATAATCAACGATCTGCCAAGGAACCTCGTTCAGCTCATAACATATGATTTTCATCTGATTCTCCAATTCTATCCTCGGCTTAAATATGGTATAGTACAGTCCTTACTTGTTTACAGGATTTTCTTGGGGAGAGCCAGATGCGCAAGGAGCTAAAAATTCTTTTTAAATCCCTCCTGTGTGCTGTGCTCTGTGTGTTCCTGGTTGTATTTTCTGGCCTTATGCGGCTTGCAACGCATCCCGTGCGCCTCAGCGATTCTCCATGGGTCTCCAAGCATTTCAGCAAAGACTTCACATTTGAAGAAATTTATTTGGGTACAGGCCCTGGGTTCATGCCTGAGATGAGGATCAAGGCCCTGCGTGTTTCCCAGCCCGGCCTCTCTTTGGAGGCGCCAATCGCCCATGCAAGCTGGAGCCTTTCGGCGCTCGTTCAGGGCCATCTAGGGCCCAGCTCCATTCGATTGCTAGACCCTAAGATTCGTCTAAACTCTGTTTCTTCGGGCGACGAATCGTTCCTGGACAGTCTGAAGGAGGGCCTGGCAGGATTACCTTGTAAATCCATAGAGATTCAGAGGGCTCATATCAGCTTTGTTGATAAAGCTGGCAGAGCTTGGGAGACAAAAGATGCTTCTCTTTATATCCTTAGACTGAGCCGCTTAATCAACCTCTCTGGGCGCGGGGTTTTTTTGGGGGTTCCGCATCCCTTTTCCTTCAGAATCGATGGTTCTATTTCAAGGTACAAAAGCGTCTTTGAAGGGGTGCTGAAGGTAAAGGGGTTAGTTCCAGCAGATCTTGCAAACAAGCCTTTCGTTGAATCTTCCGAAGCACAAGAATTTCTTCGGAGATACGACCGGCCTCTGGATGCAGAAACAGACGTGCGCCTGCTTTCAAGCCCTGCGAACAAGCTTTCAATCCGATGGAGCACCCTTTTGACCCTTCCGCCGGAACCGTCTTTAGGAGGTTTAAAACCCATCCATTGCCAGGGAGACTGGCAGGAAGGTCAGGAGTTGTCCTTGGAAATGGCCACCAAGAGCCTTTCAGCGGAAGGTCTGAAATGGCTCTATCCTGAAATATCGCCTAAGGAGCTGATAGCCAAGCACTTAACAGCCATTGAAATGAGCGATGTGAAGCTGCAGCTTTTATACAGGCAAAGGAAAGACGGCCTAGCGCTGAAAAAATTCGCCTGTCGCTTTGCCTTTGATAAGGGTGCGGTCAGGTTTTTTGAGGCCGCAGAAGGGCTGCCTCTTTTTACAGATCTGTCAGGCAAGGCATCCATAGACCCCAATGCTTTTCGTCTCGAGCTTTCGGGCGGTAAGTTTGGCGGCATCTCGTTCAAGAACACTCATGTGGAGGTAAGCAAGTTTGGTGATCCTTCTAAGGCGGCCCAAATAGCAGGATCCTTTAATTTGGAGGCTGCCTTCAAAGAGCTATCGATCACTGACCAAGTTTGCCGCAGCCTTTCCATGCCCGAGCTACCGTTTACGTTTTTACCCACGGGGGGAGCCCTTAGGGCCCATGGGCGCTTTCTCAGGGCACCGGGCTCGGGTTTCACATACCAGGTCCGGGGAGACTTAAGCCAAGGCGTTTTCACGGTGAGCTCCAAGCCCAAGGACGGGAAGGCAAATGACGGAAAAAATTCCCTGAAGGCGGCCTTTAGAGATTCAAACCTTACCTATGATGTTTCTGATCAGTCTGTGAATGTGGAAGGTACTACTTTGTGCAATGGAGCTGGGGTGTCCTTCAAGCGCAAAGGCCAAAAGGCTGCATCGGGGGAATGGTCTTTGGAGACTCACCTCACGGGTGCCGCTACTCTGAGCGCGCTGCGTAGCCTTTTCCCTGAGTCGGCTCTTTTCAAATTTTTGTTATCTAAAGGCGGCGCCTTCGCTTTCGATGTTACCGAAAGAGAAAAAGCAGCGCGTTTGGAGATCGAGGCTCAGCTTGACTTGAAAAAGATTGCTTTGAATATCCCTGCGATCAGATGGGAAAAAGCCCAGAATTCTCCGGGTTCACTTTCCATGGAGGCTGTTTTGGACAACGGTGGGCTAACCTCCCTAAAGGCATTTCGGTTAAAGGCGAAGAACCTGGCCATCACAGGCCATGCGTCTTTCGATCCTTCAACCCACAAGCTTTCCCGGATTGTGCTGAGGCCTTTCCGAATAAATGGCGCCAGCGGCAGAGGGGAAGCTGTGCTTCGCAACAACGGCTGGGATATCTCCGCGTCTGCTCCCTACCTAGATTTGCCGCCCTTGCTGGGCATGTTCTCTGGGAACGAGACAGGCCCTGATAAAAGCACAGCGCCTTTAGGGAAAGAGGGAAAAATGGGCCCCGAGTACCGCCTACACCTGGAGGTGCCTGTCCTCCTGATGAAGAATCATCAAAGTTTTCAGAACTGTGTGACAGATTTTAGGCTTCATCAGGGCCAGCTTCATTTCATGACGATAAAAGCCAGAGACCAGAATCAGGAGGTTCGTGTTTCCTATGCGCCGGAGGGGGACAACATGGTTTTGCACGTCTTTCTGCCTCGCCTTGAAACTCTCTTGGAAGGTCTTGGGGTAACGGATAGCCTTCAGGCAACTAATCTGCAGGTGCATGCTCAAAAGCCCCTCCAAGATTTAAAGACCTCCTTGAAGGGGAAACTTAGCGTTGAGACTCTGCGTGTTAAAGATGCGCCCGCTTTTGCCAGGCTGCTGTCCTTGATTTCCATAGAAGGCCTTCTGAGCGCCTTGCAAGGCTCTGGTCTCAAATTTAATGACAACTATGCCAAATTTGAATACCTGGACGGCAGAGTGGCCCTGAGGCGCGCGCGGGTTATGAACAGTTCCATCGGCATCACTGCCGTGGGGATCGTGGATTTTAAGGCCAAAACCATGGACCTTCAGGGCGTCCTTATTCCTGCAAATTTTATTAACCAGCTTGTGGGGCGGGTGCCCCTCTTGGGTCGTTTACTAACAGGGGGCAAGGACAAGGGGCTGTTTTCCGTGTCCTACTCTGCCCGGGGTGCCTTGAAGGAGCCCAAAATTTCCAGTAACCCTCTGGGTCTTCTGGCGCCCAACATTTTGAAAAATATTTTTGATAGCTTGACGCACGACAAGCCTGAAAAGCCAACTTTCCGTTCCCAGGGTTCTGGAAAGAATTAATAGAACACCCATATTTCTTCCCAAAATAGAGACTTGTATTTAATGGAAGTGTCTCTTATATAAAGCGTGTCAACTTTTTATTTTTAAGAGAGATTATGGCCCCCATTTTTTATTACTTTATAGTATTGTTTTCATCTGCTTTCGCGATTGGCTCCATAGCCTGTCCCCAGGACGTCCATAAGGGGCCACCCGCCTCCAGTCCTGCCTCCAGGTTTACATCGACACCCAATGGGCTTGGGTATGACTTTGAAAGTTGCCCCTGGGCGCAGGCCTGGGCACAACGCTCTTTGAAGGACTTTTTGCCACAAAAACAGACACGCCCGCTGGATGTCTTATCTGTGGGGACCGGCAGCTACGGTGCTGCGGAGCGAGCCTTGCTCAGAAGTGCTGACCAAAAAGGGGTCAAGATTTCTATGGTAGTGTGTGAACTCTCAGAAGAAGCGAGAAAAGCTTTTGAAAAGAAACTGGGAGAAGAGGGGCTGATAGGTCGTAAGAGCGATACAGAGGAAAAGCCACTCCACAAAGTGGGACAGTTTGCACCAGGGCATCTCTGTGCTTATTTCGCCTCAAAAGACAGGGCGGGCTCGTATGACGTGGTGATGGCAGACAAATCCCTTCATTTCTTGACCCCCTTTCAGCTTTGCTGGATGTTAGACGAGATAGAGAAGTGCCTTAGACCTGGCGGCTTGTTTCTATTCTCCGTTTCTCCAGAGATGGATTCTGTTGTGGAAGCGATTCGAAAGGGCTTCCTGAAGCAAGGTAAGTTAAACTATGCGCAACTCTCCGATGAGGAAATTTTGAAAGCCTATGAAAGTGCCACGCGCAAGAAGGTCGAACAACCCCATGAGAAAATGCGCCAAGCCTTCCAGGCTGGAGATTTATGGGCGTCTTTCCTTGGAATGGAAAAGGAAGAAAACGTAGAGAAGATTTTCCCTGCCGTTCTCCGTGAGGCTCTTTCACGGTTTCCCAAGGGCACAAGCTTTTCCAGTCCCCAGGAGTCCAAGAAGCCTGTGCTTGAGCAAATGGAAAAGATAATGAGCAGCAGGCAGCAAAAATTTGTAAAAGAGCACATGGAGGATCTCTTGAAGACGTGGGGCTTCACCATAGAATCTCTGGATTGCCAGAACATGCAGGGCATGATCTATTCCCAGGCCTCCGCCTCTTCAGATAAAGACGCCCTGGCCAGCGGATCTGTTGTAGATGGGAAATTCCTGGTGGCGGTGGCCCGCAAGCCAGCTGAAGGGGCGCGCGTGGACGCAGCACGTAAAGCTCTCTACAAACAGCAGGCTGAGGACATTAATATGGCTCTAACAAAAAACTTTTCAAAATCCTTTAGTATTGAAGGACTTGGAAGCTTCTCCCTGCCTTTGCCCGCCACCTGGATGCTTACACCCCAGCAATGGCAGTCCTGGGCACAGCAGAATAAAAAAGCCTCCTAGATAAGATTTAGGCGGGTTTTAGGGTTTTGTGGCTGCCCCCAGCCCTGTAAAGTGCGTCAATAAACAAAAAGTATCGGGAGATGCTTGACAAATGCGCGTACATTTATTACATATGGTGCAACCCTGAATTTGGGGTTTGCTATTTGAAATCGTAAAGAAAAAAGATTAACACAAAGTTTTTCCGTGACTAATTTTATAATTTAAAATTAGTCGAAAGAAACACGAAACGTATTCCAAATCAGCTGGGCATTGAATAAATGTTCAGCTATTGTAATAGAGAACACATATCACTGTATATGATCTCAATAAAGCGTTTAAGAGCATTTGGTGAATGCCTTGGCATTAAGAGGCGACGAAAGACGTGGTACGCTGCGATAAGCGACGGGGAGGTGCGAACAACCTTTGATCCGTCGATGTCTGAATGGGGAAACCCCTTGCGCAAGCAAGATCATGCTTTGAATACATAGAAGCATGAGGCAAACCCGGGGAACTGAAACATCTCAGTACCCGGAGGAAAAGAAATCAAACGAGACT
>CAYXFG010000020.1:11435-12029 GCA_964464225.1 uncultured Holosporaceae bacterium | reverse complement strand
CCTCCCCCGAAACATCCCCCTTTTCCCTGGGACATAGAACGCCAAAATGGGTTTCTTTCTTCGCCCCCCCTTTATGGTAGCGACTCTATAGTTTCAGGGGATTCTGGGGATGGGGAGCTAGGGCGCCCACTCAGCCCCGAGAAGGCTGGGGCACAGCCAGTATGTGCACAACCCTCGCACATAGGCTTGGTCAAAATTGACAAGGCTGACCCTAGGATGGTTGATAAGATTTTTGATAGGCTGAAAGAAGGGTTTGCTTCTTCAACTTTTTCTAAACAGATTAGGTTGGGAGAGGTCATTTGTCAGGATTAAAATGTTTTGCAAAAATCAAAGGAAGATTGGCGCCGCCAGCATCTGAGCCCTGTTATCAGGCCGTTTAGGGGGAGCCTAGGCTGAGCCTGGCGAGAACAGGGTAGATTTTTAGGAAGCTTTTCCAGGGCTTTGCTTAGGCCCCCTCTTTAAAGATCTTCATGTTGGGTAGGTTTCGTCTTGGCCAGGCGGTCTTTCCCGCAACTTCTTGTAGGCTTGCAGCGCCTTCTGTCTTGACGTGGCCAGGTCCACGATGGGGTAGGGGTAATCTTCTCCCAAGACAAG
>CAYXFG010000020.1:0-11425 GCA_964464225.1 uncultured Holosporaceae bacterium | reverse complement strand
CGGCGGGTGGCGCTTCCCAAGGCCTGAAGAGATATTCTTTCGGAAGCTTCTTCAACTGCGGAAGGAAGTGGGTCACATAAGCGCCCTGGGGGTCGAACTTCTCGCCCTGCAGCGTGGGGTTAAATAGGCGGAAATAAGGGGCTGCATCCACGCCACATCCTGCCACCCATTGCCAATTCATGCTGTTATTGGCAAGGTCTGCGTCCACCAGGCACTCCCAAAACCAATCGCGCCCCTGGTGCCAGTGGATCCCCAGGTTCTTGACCAAGAACGAAGCGGTGACCATGCGGACACGGTTGTGCATGGTGCCCGTCTGCCAAAGCTGCCGCATGCCTGCATCCACCAGGGGGTATCCTGTAGTTCCTCTCTTCCAGGCTTCTAAGGAACGGCTGGTCTCCCAAGGAAAAGAATCGAACTTGCTTTGGAAATTAGAAGAGGGGAGCTGTTTGAAATGGGCTAAGAGATAGGCGGAAAACTCCCTCCACGAAAGTTCACCCAGGAATTGGTCAACATCTGCCTCAGTGGCCCCGTCTCTGCCGCGAAGGTTCACCGCGTGCCAAACTTGGCAGGGAGAAATTTCCCCGAAGTGGAGGTTAGGCGATAGGCCCGAAGTATGGGCGCTGGCTGGATAATCTCTTTCCCTTTTATAACCGCGCAGGCCGTGGCGGAGGAAATTCTCAAGTTTGGCGTGGGCCTTCTTTTCTCCAAAGCTCCAGTTCTGGACTATTTTTTCAGACCATGAATGAGAGGGGAGAAGATTTAGGTCTGCAAGCTGGCTCCTATTGGCCTGATCCTTCACGCTGTGAAGTTCTAAAGGGGCAGGGAGAGGTTGTCTGGGCTTACAAGAGAAAGCCTTTCTTTGGTAGGCTCCAAATACTTTGTAAAAGGATCCATCTGCCTTGAGCAGTTCCTCAGGTGACCACAAATAAGAGCCGTTAAATATCACACAGCTGACGCCAAGAGACTTTAAGCGTTTTTCGAGGAGGCTATCACGGGCGATTTGCCAAGGCTCGTAACACCGGTTCCAGGCCACTGCTTTAAGAGCGTAACGCTGAACCAGTTCCATGATTATCTCCACCTCATTGCCCACGTAGAAGTTCAGGTGGCCGCCTAAAGAATCGTTAAGGGCCTGAAGAGAATAATGCAGGTAGATTTTACTGGCCGCTCCTTTTTTAAAGGGTGGGGGCGCCGAATCATCAAGGATGTAGACGGGCAGCACAGGCCCCAGCTCGTTTGCCTTCGAGAGTGCCGGGTTGTCGGAAAGACGCAAGTCTTGTCGGAACAAAAAAAGAGACACTGCCTGTTTCATGAAGGGTTAACCTCTTGCAGCGGTGTGTTCAGTGGATCCAACTTGGCGTGAGGTCCATTTAAAGAGGACCAGAGCGCTAGTTGCCCAGGGTGGCAAACTGGCTGAGCTGGCCCTGAACCAGAACATTCAGAGCTTGGACCTCATTGGGCAGAAGGCGTCCCACGTTCTGGGAAATGTAGTTGATGATGGCCGAGGCGTAGGTAGCCTGTAACTTAATCATGGAGGCCATGATATAAGGCGCGATATAGTTGTCCCACACACACTGCCCCGAGGGCGGCTGAGGAGCGAACAACATGTTCAACATGGGCATGGCACCGTAGGCCTGCACATCGGACTTGATGTTGTTGGCCAGCGTAAGGCTGGAAATAACAGAAGAAGAGGTGAGGGCATTGATCAGAGAATCCATGCTGGAGGCCACCTGGCGAGCCCTGTTAGCATCTTGATAGTCTCGAGCTGTATAGCCTCCATACACGATAAGCTTCGCAGAAAGTTGTCCCAAATTGGTCCTCAGCGTAATGGAGGCTTGAGTGAGACCTTCCCCTGTGCGTGCCAGCTGCACCAACCCCGAGGCGCCTTGGACCAGCGCGGCCCCTGCATCGCCGCCTCCTGAGGACATTCCCATGGTGTTTTGGCCACCCGCCCTTGTGAGAGGAGCGGCGATCCCAAAGCCCAGGGCCACAGCCAAAAACGTATGGAACACAGTACGTGAGGGGGCAAGACAGGGCATGAAACCTCCTTTAATTTTTTTGCTTCAGTATTTCCTGTATGGAAGGCAGTATAACAAATTCCCCCTTGAACACCAACTGGAATCGTGGCCGCCAGAAGAAGGGCGTGGGGCAAGGGCTGGGGAGAGGCTACCCTGTAATCCTTATAGGATGTCCCACGAGCTAAAAGCCTCTGAATCATTCAGATCTTTCATGGCGGTGGAAGCCGAGTCGGGGGCAGAGTTGCTGGGGGCTTTCTGCTTTTGACCTCCTTTTCGATTCTGCATCCATTCCTGGGTGGTCCGAGAATAGAAAGAAGGCTGGGGCTGAAAATCAGAAGTCGGATGAGTCCGGCCTTGGGGAGTACCGGGTTTCTTCGGGGCTTCAACCGTGTTTTGAGGCGCAGAATTTTTCTGGTTCTTATCGTCTCTGTCAGTAAACGAGCCCTGGGAGACGAAAGAGGTTCTATCGTCCTCGGAAGAAGTTTCTGAGCCCCACGATGAGACAGATTCATTATCCCTTATAGAGCCATCACTTTTCGAAGAACCGTTTTCATAAAACGAGGGTGTCCTGGAACGGCCCGAGGGTTGGTAGTTTTGGAAAGACCTGCCCCCGTGGGAAGACGTCATGGAGCCGTCATCAGATACATCGGAGGATCCTGTAGATTTCTCATCTGCATCCCTTGCGGGTCTTTCCTCAGTTCCATACGTGTCGAATTGCGGAGGTGCCTCTGCTTCTTGAGAGGGAAGGGTGCTGTCTTCTGAGTCTAGGGAAAGCCTCGAGGAAGCGCCATTTCTGCTCTGACATTCGGGGATCATGGTCTCATCAGCTTCCAAGAAGCTGGGGCAGGCATAACACAAAAGCCGAGCTTGCCTACCAAAGTCTCCTTCAGAGCTACAGAGCTTTAACATGCGCATCTGCTGAGGATTCAAAAGCCGTCCAGAACCATCATCGCGGCGTGAACTGGAAGGCGGTTTTTTAAAGGCGCAGACATTCCGGCAAAAAGACCTATAACATTCCACATTGGGGCAAGACCCTCGTGTGCATCTATTGTTGCCATAAATAAAATGGCGCAGCACCCGGGCGCCCCCCCGTGTGAAGGTGGGGTCTAGAAGCAAGGATATGCTTTCTTTTATTTGGAGGGTTTTAGCGGAAAAATTATTTGTTCGGGATGGGGACGAACGCCTGGGCCTGGGGGCTTCTTGAAAGGGAAAACCATAGGCCGAGGGAGGGGTGTAAGCGTAGGGGAAATAGGCGGGATGGGGGTAGGAAGTTAGATTTCTGATCCAATGTGTGGAGGAAAAATTACCTGAAGCCCTTCTGCTTTTACGGACGCGGGGGGGTGTGGGGTCAGCTGTTTTTAAGATGCATTCTTTTAAGCCGTCCAGTGTAGAGCATCTCTGGGCCGAGCACGGTGCGGTGAAAGGCCTTAAGTAGGGAGTTAACGAAGCTAATCTCCCAGTCGAAGACTGGGCACAAGGTATAAGCCCCACTTTAAGCAAAGCCACCCATCCCAAAAGGCAGAAAACTCTCTTCATGCACGCCCCCAGATCTTATGTATTTTTTATATAAGCCTCCCCTTAATTTAAGCACATATCTCAAGGGTTGGCCATAGCGCGTGAGAGAGCGGCAGGCCCTACTTCAGGCAGCTTTTGATCATCCACAGAGATTTCTGGTGGGCCTCCAGTTGATCTGTCAGAAGGTTGGCGGTGGCGGCATCCTCGTCTTGCAAGAGGGTGATGCTGTGTTCTAGTTTTGAGATCAGAGGCTCGTAGGACGCCTTAAGAAATCTTAAAAGCTTGAGGGGAGCGCCCGTCATCTCCTCAAGGTGGGGTAAAGAGCTTAGGGCTTGAAACTCTTGAAAGCTGCCCGGAGAAAATTCCCCGCGTGCTCGTATTCTTTCTGCCAAGCTATCCACCATGTCTGCCAGGGACTGGTATTGTTTTTCGAAAAGAAGATGTAGCCCGTAAAAAGCTGAGCTTTCCACATTCCAGTGGCATTTTTGCGTTGAAAGATAAAGTACGTAGGTGTCGGCCAGAATTTGTCGCAGCGGCGCGAGGCTTTTATCTTGACTCATGGGGGTGATCTCCTTGTTTCTCATAGTTGCAGCCTAAGGCCTGAGGGGGAGGCCTGTCAAACCCCGGCGCCCCGGTAAAGGGGACCGAGCTATTATGTCTTAAAAATCTTTGGTTTTCTAGGATTTTCTGGACTAATTTCTGAATTTATGTATAGTGTGGGAGGAATGCCCAAAAAATGCCTAGTGAGGCTGAATTTTGTGGGGAAGAAAGCAAGAGGATAGAATGGCCCGTATTACCGTTGAAAAGTGTATTAATCATAACAGATTTGAGCTTGTCTTGCTTGCAGCGCGCCGAGCCCACGACATCGCCATGGGAGCCCCTTTGACGGTCACTCGCGATAATGACAAGAATTCTGTGGTGGCGCTTCGCGAGATCGAAGAGGGGGCCGTTTCCATACCCCTGTTGCGAGAAGGCATAGCCAAAACCTTCCTCCAGCACATGGACTTGGAAGAAGATCATGAAGCTTTGGACACTCTCACGGAAGAGAGCGGCTGGCTTCATGGGACGGAAACTGGAGACCTTAAGGAAGAGATCAAGGAAGACGTTTTGTCCATTACAGACGACCTGGAATCCGAGGCCCTTTAAACACAGCTCTTTTGACGCCCTCGCGATGGGAGGTTTCCTTGGGACAGGTTTTGATTCAGGGACCTGTCGTGTGTGAGAAGGCAAAGTTGGTTCTCTGGCGAGAATTTAAGGAAGACCCGATGTGGATATCAGCTGGACAGGATCTCCCGTGACCTTGAATGAACGGGTAACGCGTCTGATGCACAAGGTGCAAGACTATGCGCCCCGGGCAGAGGTGCACCTGATCAGAAAAGCTTTTGATTTTGCTGATAAAAGCCATTGGGGACAAAAGCGGGCGTCGGGGGAGCCCTATATTACGCATCCTCTGGCTGTGGCGGAACTGCTCTCTGACTTCAAAGTCGACCTTCCCTCTTTATTAGCAGCTTTGTTGCATGATACGTTGGAAGACACAGCAGCTACGTATCTGGGCCTCAAACAAGAATTCGGCACTGAGGTGGCCAGTTTGGTGCAAGGGGTAACCAAGCTTGCCCGCCTTGAAAATCAAAGCAAGATACAAAAACAAGCTGAAAACTTTAGAAAGTTCGTGCTGGCCCTTTCCGATGACATCCGCATCTTGCTGGTGAAATTAGGGGACAGACTACATAACATGCGCACGCTCGCTTATCTGCCCTCTGAAGAAGCTCGGCGCCGTATCGCGTTGGAGACCCTTGAAATCTACTGCCCGCTGGCAGAGCGCATAGGAATGAATTTTTTTCAGTCCGAACTTGAAGATCTGTCCTTTAAGGAACTGCACCCGGATGCCTATGAAACCATCACCAATCGCATCCAACATCTTCACAAGTTGGACAAAAATACCACCAACCTTGTGGTGGAAGACCTACACACTATGTTGGCACGCTCGGGGGTGCAGGCTCAGGTCTCGGGGAGGGAGAAACAGCCGTATTCCATATGGCGCAAGATGCAGCGAAAGAACATAAGCTTTGAACAGCTGTCCGATGTTATAGCGTTCAGGATTCTGGTCAACTCCGTGGCGGACTGTTACCAATGCTTGGGATTGATTCATAACGAGTACTTTGTTATTCCTGGTCGCTTTAAAGACTATATCTCGACCCCCAAGCCCAATAGCTACCAATCTTTGCATACGTATGTCATAGGTCCCAATCAAAGGCAGATTGAGATCCAGATCCGGACCCACGCCATGCAGGAGGTGTCAGAATACGGGGTGGCGGCGCACTGGCAATACAAACAAGGAATCCGCCTCAAAGAGGGGCGTCAATACCGCTGGGTGCGAGGACTTCTGGATGTTCTGGAGCATGCGGGTGGACACGATGAGCTGATTGAAGATACCAAGCTTGAGATGTTCAGTGATCAGGTTTTTTGTTTCACTCCCAGTGGGGACATCATTCCTCTATGCCGTGGCGCCACGCCCGTTGATTTTGCCTATGCTGTGCATTCGGACATCGGAAATAAATGTAAGGGTTCGAAAATAAACGGCAAGCTTATGCCTTTGCGCACGGAACTTCGAAATGGCGACCAAGTGGAGATTATCACCTCCCCCCATCATAAACCCTCTCCCACGTGGGAGCGTTTTGTAGTTACGGGAAAAGCCAAGGCCAGCATAAGACGCTTTATCCGAGAAAAGAAGCAATCCCAATTTGCGGCCTTGGGCCGCTCCATGCTTTTGAAAGAGATCGACTTTCCCATCAAGCAAGAAGTTGAAATAAATCTGGAAAAAGCCCTTAAACACTACGACATTCCTTTTGTAGAGGATTTGTATGCCCAAGTGGGGGAGGGTCTGCTACAAGCTCGGGACGTGGTCCGCATCATGTATCCGGAAGCCGAGGAGTTTGCCCCAAACCCTACAGAGCCCGTTTTCATAAAAAAACCCCAAAGAAGGGGGCCTGCCTCCCCGCAGGCGGAGATAAAAGGTTTGGTCACAGACATGGCTGTTCATTGCGCCAGCTGCTGCCATCCTATTCCCGGTGAGAAAATCATGGGTGTTGTTACGACGGGGAAATCCGTAAGCATCCACGGGCACGACTGCGATATTGTCAAAAAATTCTCTAAAGAGCAGCCAGAGAGGATTCTTGATATCAGCTGGGGAAAAACATACAATACTCTTTATGTGGCACGCCTCTTTGTGACCATTGCCAATAAGACGGGCAGCTTGGGCGCTTTGACCACCACCATCGGCAAACACGAGGCTGATATTCGGAACATAAGGATTACACGCCGACATTATGATTTTTTTGATATAATCCTTGATGTGGCGGTTAAAAATGTTGCTCATTTAGAAACGGTTCTGGCGTCCGTTCGATCGAACCCTATTGTAAATTTTGTAGAAAGAGTCTAATGGTTTTTGGCGTGGGAACGGACTTGGTGGATGTCACCCGTTTTGAAAGGCTTCTAAGCCTGTACCAGGAAAGATTCATTCTTAGGTTCTTCCACTCTAAGGAGATCCTGCGCCCTTCGTCCCTGTCTCTTAGGCAACGGGCTCTCCATTATTCCAAGCGGTATGCAGCCAAGGAGGCCTTTGTAAAGGCGATGGGGTGGGGATTCGGAGCTGAGGTTGGAACCAAGGATATCTGGGTGGAGAACGCTGCCTCGGGAAGACCCCTTCTGAAAATGGAAAAGCCCCTGGAGATCAGAGTTAAGGAGGATTTCCCTGGATACGCCTTTCAGGTGCACCTTAGTTTGACCGATGAATACCCTTATGCCCAAGCCGTAGCTATCATTTCAAAGGAAAAAGAGTGATGAGTTTAAAAAAGAAGGTTAAAGAGATTAAAGACTATCTGTTCTTCAAGGGGAAGAAGAGTTACCTGCGCCAGGGCGTAGAACTGGTATTGGTTTTGATAGCTGTCTTTGGCATTAGAGCCTTTATATTTCAGCCCTTTAAGATTCCCTCTGAATCCATGTACCCCACTCTTATTATCGGAGATTATATGGTGGTCTCTACGGGCGCTTATGGTCATAGCCGGCACGCTCTGCCTTACAGCCTGCCGCTCTTTTCTGGCAGGCTGCTTTATAAGCAGCCCCAGCGCGGTGACATTGTTGTATTCAGACACCCTGCAGGGGCAGAGATGTCGCGTTGGCAGCGTTTCTCCGAGGATGTTCTGGGATTTTTTCGCAGCAACTCTTATATTCCTGCGGATTCTTACTGGATTAAGCGTGTGGTGGGGCTGCCCGGAGATAAGATCCAGGTAAAAAAAGGGATTCTTTATATAAATGGCAAGGTTGTCCCCCAGAAAAGGATAGAAGACTTTGAAGAAAAAATGGCTTCTGGTCGCAGCCGATTCGTTCCACAATTGATCGAGATCTTGCCCAATGGCGTGGCCCATAAAATCCTGCGTGAAGACTTGGATGGCGAGCAACGAGGGGATAACACGCCTGAGTATGATGTCCCAGCGGATCATCTGTTCCTGATGGGGGACAACCGGAATCACTCTGCGGATAGCCGCAGCGACCTGGGGCCTGTGCACAAGGATTACCTCATCGCCCAGCCCAAGTACATCCTCTTTTCTCTGGATTCCAGTATTTTCGACCTGGTGCGCGTCTGGGATTGGGGAACCGTGATACGGGGTAGCCGGTTCTTTAAAGACCCCATGGCCGTTGCTGAATAGAGAATGGGGCAAGGTCTTTCTCTCTCTTACGTATTCAGAAACCCCCATCTTTTAGAAGATGCTCTGTGCCACCCCAGCGTTCTGGGAACCCGCAAGCGATCGGGCGCGGCTGGCCTGATATCCAATTTTGAGCGTTTAGAATTTTTGGGCGATCGCGTTATAGGCTTGGTGATAGCCTCGCACCTGGTAGAAGCTTTCAAGCAGGCCGATGAAGGGGAGCTGGCCCGGCGCTTTACGAACTTAGTGAGGCGTGAGACCTTGAGCCAGATTGCCTTGTTGCTGGGCCTTGAACATCATATTGTTTTATCGGCCAGTGCCAGGAGGAGCAAAGTTGCGGAAAACCCCTCTGTGCTTGCAGATTCTCTGGAGTCTCTTATCGGGGCTATTTTCCTGGACGGCGGTTATGAACCAGCTTCTCTTTTTGTGCTTCATCATTGGAAGCAGTTCTTGGAGAACCCAAGCCTGGGGGCTGCCACAGATCCCAAGAGTCAGGTCCAAGAATACGCCCAGGGCGGGGCATGCGCCGTCTCCCCCCTCTACCGGGTGGTTTCCGAGACGGGCCCCTCCCACCACCCTCATTTTGTGATAGAGTTGCATGTAGAGGGACACCCTGTCTTCCAAGGTGAAGGGTCTTCCAAGAAAAAAGCTGAGCAAGAAGCAGCGGCCCTTTTTGTGGCTTATCTGCGGGAAAAAGAGGAGGGCTAGAATGCAGCATTTTGGAACGGTGGCTTTGGTGGGGGTGCCCAATGCCGGCAAGTCAACGCTTCTAAACACTCTGTTGGGATCTAAGATCTCCATCGTTTGTCACAAAAGGCAGACGACCCGCACCCGCATCGCCGGCGTCTTTACCCAGGATCATACACAAATTGTTCTTATTGACACGCCGGGTATTTTCTTCAATCCCAAAAATCGCCTGGAAAAGTACATGGTGGCTCAGGCGTGGCAAGGCCTGTTCGAGGCTGATGAGGCTTTATTTTTAGTGGATGCTGCCCGCACCCGCCACCGGGAAGACGTGGAAAAAGTCATTGAGAAACTTAAAAAAGAGCAGAAGAAAGTTATCCTGGTTCTTAACAAAGTGGACCAAGTGAAAAACAAGGAAGACTTATTACATCAATCTAAAAGCCTTATGGATGAGGGTGTGTTTAAAGAAGCCTTCATGATTTGTGCTAAAACGGGGAATGGCGTTCCCGCTCTGGTTCATTACCTCATGGACCGCATGCCGGCGGCAGAATGGAGATACCCCGAGGACCAATTGGCTACGCTTTCGGAGAAGATGTTGGCGGAAGAATTGACCCGGGAGGTCCTTATGACGGAACTTCATGACGAGATCCCCTATGGGCTGACGGTTCAGACTGACCTGTGGGAGCCCTTCGAGAACGGGAGTCTAAAAATCGTTCAGACCATCTTTATTGAGAAACCCAGTCATAAGCCCATCGTTCTGGGCAAGAATGGTCAGAAGATCAAAATTATAGGATCCAAGGCCAGGGAAGAGATCTCGCGGGCACTGGGGAAGACCGTTCACCTTTTCCTCCACGTGAAAATAGATGAGGGCTGGCAAGAAAAATCTGAGTTCTACCCGCGCTCTGATATCTGAAGGAGTACCATGATCCAATGGGTGGACGAAGGGATCATCGTCTCTGTGAAGCGTCAGGGAGAACATTCAGCGCTTATGAGCATCTTTACACCCCAAAACGGCAGGTATGCCGGGTTTTTCGGTGGGGCGCGCAAGGGTGGGGCCTCGACCTTTATAAAAGGCACCTCCGTACGTGCTCAGTGGAAAGCTAGACTTTCCGAGCATGTGGGCGCATGGAAGCTTGAATGTCTTTACCCCTTCAACACGGCTCTTCTAGACCACTCCAGCGCCCTCCTAGGTTTTGATTTGATCTGCCACTATATTTCTTTCTTTTTACCTGAGCGTCAGCCTTATTCCGATTTGTATCGCCTCTTTTTCTCTGTGACCCGATTGCAGGATCCTTATCAGTGGGCGGAACAAGTGGCCCTTTTCGAGAAGTCTTTACTGTCGGCCATGGGCTTTGGCTTGAAACTTGAGAGATGCACCGTGACCAATATGCTTGATGATCTTGCGTACGTGTCTCCTCGCTCAGGCTGCGCTGTCAGCCGAGAAGCGGGCAAGCCTTATCATGCCCAGCTTTTTGCCTTTCCCAACTTATTTCGTTCTCAAAATGCCTTCTGTGCGCCTGCGTCTTCGGAGGATACCCGGGAGGCTTTAGGGGTGACGGGTTATTTTCTACAAAAACACTTTGAAGAAAAACGATTTGGAGGTATTTTTACCCTTAGAAAGAGATGGACAGAGACGTTATGGCCAAACAAGGTGTGACCCCGCCCCCCCTAAAAATCGTAGACTTTAAAGAGGCTCTGGGAGAAAGATACCTGTCTTATGCCCTGTCTACCATCATGGCCCGGTCTTTGCCAGATGTGAGAGACGGTCTAAAGCCGGTGCACAGGCGCTTGATCTATGCCATGCGTCAGCTCAAGCTGGATCCAAAATCTCCCCCCAAAAAATGTGCTCGTATCGTGGGAGATGTCAGTGGAAAGTTTCACCCCCACGGTGAAGATGCCATCTACAATACCTTGGTGAGATTAGCCCAAGACTTTGCTCTGCGTTATCCCCTTATCCAGGGACAGGGTAATTTTGGTAACATCGACGGCGACAACGCAGCCGCTCGGCGTTATACAGAGGCGCGCCTCACCTATGTGGCCGAAGCCTTGATGGAAGATTTGGAACAAGACACGGTGGATTTCCGGGATAACTATAACGGGGAATTTCAAGAGCCGGTGGTGTTTCCTTCAAAGATTCCTCATCTTTTGGCCAACGGGGCAGAGGGGATCGCCGTCAGTATGGCCACCAGCATCCCCCCCCACAACATGAACGAGCTATGCCAAGCCTGCCTGCATCTTTTGGATTTTCCAGAAGCCAGCGTGGGAGATCTGCTAAAATCTGTTAAGGGCCCAGACTTTCCCACGGGGGGCCTGATTATTGATAGCCCACAGGTCATTCAGGATATTTATGAAACGGGCCGCGGAACATTTAGAGTGCGTGCTACTTACCAGCGCGAAGATCTGGGGGGTGGTTCTTATCAGCTGATCATCACAGAAATTCCCTATCAGGTTCAAAAGGGCAAATTGATTGAACAGCTGGCTGATCTGGTGCTCTCCAAAAAAGTTCCT
>CAYXFG010000019.1:0-12055 GCA_964464225.1 uncultured Holosporaceae bacterium | reverse complement strand
CCACCTGGATCCCTATACCCCCCATTGCAGAGATCCAAATATCTCTTTTGGAAACGATCTCCGCCGTCACCGGCCAGGTGGGAGACGAAATGCGCCTTCGCACACGTACAGGGACCGTGGCCACCACGTGCAATCGGAATTGGGAACTTAACACCCGGGAATTTTATCGACACCTACGACTAAGCCGCGCCATCGCCGTGGACATGGAATCGGCCACCATCGCAGCTAACGGCTTTCGCTTTCGTGTCCCTTACGCCACCCTGCTGTGTGTGTCAGACAAGCCGGTTCATGGTGAGATTAAAATGCGGGGAATGGCCAATGTATTTTATCAGCAGCGCGTTAACCAGCATCTGGAGATCGGCCTAAAAACGGTCGAACTTCTAAGAAAAGAGGGCGCCCATCAGCTTCACAGCCGAAAACTGAGAGGCTTTTATGAAGTGCCCTTTGCCTAAAACATGTGCCTCCTCAAGATGATTTTGCTCCCCGGAAAACCCTGAGATGGCCCTCCCCCATCCCCCGGCGCCCGGAGGTTCTTTCAGCCTGCCGCCCACCTCCGAGACCCGTCTAGACCGCTGGCTGCGTAGGACATACCCCCTCATCCCCTTTGGTGCATGGGCGCGATGGATGAGAACGGGGCAAATACGTTTAAACGGCGCCCGCGTAAAGGGCTCAGAAAGGGTAAGCGGTGGGGAAATTCTACGGCTGCCACCCGCTCACGTTTTGCAGGGTTTCGAAACCGAAGCGGCTTTGCACAGCCCTGCCCCCCCGGGTCGGCTTTCTGCTAAAGATAAAGAAATGCTGGAAGGCATGATTCTTAGCCGTGAGCCGGGCTACATAGTTCTCAACAAGCCTGCGGGCCTGGCGGTCCAAGGGGGGTCAGGGACCCTGAGGCACTTGGACGGCCTTCTTCAATCTTATGGAGAGCAGACCCAACAAAGCTTCAAACTTGTTCATCGTCTGGATAAAGATACCAGCGGGATCCTTCTTGTAGCCACGTCTTCGGAATCAGCAGCCCAGCTTTCTCGTTGTTTTCAAGCCCATGAAATCTACAAGTTTTACCTGGCCCTTACGGTGGGCGTTCCCAAACCCGCAGAAGGCGCCATCAACGCCCCCTTGTGCAAGCTGGCCGAGGGCGCGCTCGCCCGGGAGAAAGTCCGGGTGAACCCAGAGGGGGCGCCGGCCATCACTTATTATCAGGTCCTGGAGAATGCAGGTCAAAAAGTGGCGCTTGTGGGGCTTTCCCCCCTTACGGGCCGAACACACCAGCTGCGCGCTCATTTGGCCCACATGGGAACCCCTATTCTAGGCGACGGCAAGTATGGTGGAAGGCAGGCTCACCTGCCCGACTTCCCCCCCTATCTTCACCTTCACTCTTATGGAATTGTACTTACACCACACGGTTCCCCCAGGACCTTTGCGGCGCCCTTGTCGGAAGGTTTTAAGAAATCCATGGAAAAGTTTGGATTCTCTTCTTCTTTAATGGCGGCCCATATGGAGGGCTTTTTCCAAAAATTTTATGCAGATACACGCAAGCCTCGCCATATGCCCAAGTCAAAGATTTCCCCCAAAGGCAAGACCAACAAGCCCCGCCCCCAAGGACTCTCCTAAAACCCAACACCGAAATTGCAGAATTTTTTCTAGCCAGGAGCTGGGCCTGTGTGTTAGCATGGCTCCATGTACGATACACATGAAAAATCAGCGATTTCTTTGCTCCGCGTTGTAGTCTTTTCTGTCATCCTGGGTGCCTCCCTTATGGGGGCGGCCTACCTGGTGGGATATGCCCTTCAAAGGTTTTCAGGCCAAAACCGTTCCATCACCGTTCGGGGAATCGGTGAGAGGGACATCAGGGCCACCCAGGGCGCGTGGACCATCCAATTTACTGTCTCGGGCACGGCTCTTGGAGACACCATGGAAAATTACAAGCAGAGCATCCAAAAGATACAAACTTTCCTCCAGGATCAAGGTTTTTCGGAGAAAGAGATTTGGGTGGGCTCCCCCACCGTGAGCACGGAAGGCGGAAATTCGGATGCCGCACACCAGGCTCCTCGCCTTCGAGTTACGGGCAAGGTAAGCCTGAAATCTGATGACGTGGAAAAAATAGAAAAAACTTACAGCCGCATATCTTTGCTTTTTGAAAATGGGGTTATGCTCAGCGGATGGGACCAAGCCCCCGCCTATTCCATAAAGAATTTTGACGCCTTGCGCCCTGAGCTTTTGGAAGACGCCACACGAAGCGCTCATGCCGCGGCAGGGCGCGTAGCCAGGACCAGTGGCCTGAAACTAGGCGGCCTCACCACCCTAAGCCAGGGGATTTTCACCATAAAGGACAAGGATATGGCCAATGACGAAAGTTATGGGTCGCCTCGCACTTATAATCAAGTCGTACGCGTAGTCGTAACAGCTGTGTATAAGATTAAATGAGGTCCTTTCGACTCTCTCCTCTAGGTTCCTCCGAAAAGAGGGGCGCCCGCACTTCCAGGTTCCTGCTTCTCTTGCTTTTCTTTCATGGGCTGGGCACGGTCTCTTATTCTAAAGCCCCCTCCTCTTCTTCTTTCCAGGGCGTTTATGCTGGACCTACCGCCGCCTACGGCTTTGAACATCTGCGGGTTGACGGATCACCTTTTAAGGCTTTTTATTTTCGAGGGGGACTGGCCGTAGGGGCCGGGCTTATCTTTCAAGAACGTGGCTACCTAGGACTTGAGGGGGGGTTCTCTTATGACGGCTTCTCACGAAAAAAAGGGGAAGCTCGCCTTTCCAAAACCCATGACACTGAAGGACTTGTCCGGTTGGGCCGGGTCACAGAGACTTATTTCCTGCCTTACGTGGGCTTGGGATGTGGACAATCCTCCTACCGCTTTCGAGACACTGGCTTCAAAAAATCCTTCAAAATCAATACGTTGATTTCTGAGGTAGGCGTGGATGCCTTCTTGCAGGAGAACACCCTGATTCGCTCTTCCGTCCGCTACGAGCGAGGCAATGGCATCAAAGACGCTGGCTCCCTCTCTGTCAATAAAAAACCCTCGGCCGTGCTGATTAAGATCGGCGTTTTCCTTAAGGTCTAGCTTCCCCCTTGTGAGCACTTCTTTCCCCCGTGGCCCCTTTGAAACATCTATCGTGGGCCTAGCCCCCACAGGAGAAGGGATAGGCCACAGCCCCACCCTTGAAACAACAAAGGTTTTGATCCCCTTCACTTTGCCAGAGGAGGAGGTTTTGTATACCGTGGGAGAGCAGCAAAAGAACCAAACCCCTCGGGGCCATCTGGTCCAGCTCTTAAAGACAAGTCCGCATCGACAGCCGGCGCCGTGCCCTTACTTCACCACCTGTGGAGGCTGTCTGTTGCAGCATATGAGTCCCTCTTTCTATAAAGATTACAAGGTGTCTCTGGTGGCAGACGCCTTTGGGAGGGAAAATCT
This sequence comes from uncultured Holosporaceae bacterium, assembly GCA_964464225.1. Classification (GTDB taxonomy): domain Bacteria; phylum Pseudomonadota; class Alphaproteobacteria; order UBA7879; family UBA5542; genus CAYXFG01. Next base: position 8,642 of record CAYXFG010000019.1, on the reverse strand, counting down.
TCCCTTACCGCCCCTCAGCGCCTTTACCCTCCTTCCACCGGGCCATAGGCAACGCACCAACTTCAAGGCCCTGAAGCGACATGGGGAAATATCTTTAGGGTTCCACGCTTACCGCAGCCACCACATCGTCCCTGTGGATTTTTGTCTTCTGCTGGACAAGCGACTAAATGACCTTATCCAACCTCTCAAACAAACCCTCTTAAAAAGCTTGAGAAATCTTCAGGAGGTCAATGTTTTCTTGACCGCTTGCACCAACGGGATTGACCTGCTGTGCGAGCTACAGTGGGCTTCAAGTCCGGGTTCCGAAGACGCCTTCTGTTTAACTGAAAATCTTTTGTCTCTTTGCCAAAACACGTCTGTGATACGCTGTATCCTCCGTCATGATAAACAGGAGCGCGTCCTCTATCAAGAAGCACAACCTTTCATTACCTTGGACGAGCGCCCGCTTTTTGTGCCACCAGCTTGTTTCCTGCAGACCAGTCCTCAAGCAGCGCATCATCTTATTTCTTTTGTAAGCTCAGGCCTGCCTCCCAAGCCCAAGCGGCTGGTGGATTTATTCTCAGGCATTGGGACCTTTACCTTTCCTATGGCCCAAAGGGCAGCCGTTGATGCTTACGAAGGCTCCCAGCTGGCCGTTTACTCTTTAGATCAAAGTGCTAAGCACCTGCAAGGTTTGCACCCCATCCGCGCCTTCCACAGAGATCTTTTTAAAAACCCCCTGTCCTCTTCAGAGCTGGCGGTCTATGATCACGCGGTCATCAACCCTCCCCGAGCCGGAGCTGTTTCCCAAATGAAAGAGATGCGACAATCTGAAATCCAGGGACTCACCATGATCTCCTGCAATGCCTCGACCTTTGCCCGCGACGCCCGTCTTTTAATACAAAGCGGTTTCTCCCTGGGCTCCCTAAGCTTGCTGGACCAATTTCAATGGTCGCCCCATGTGGAAATCATGGCCCACTTCAAACGCTAGCGGGGAAGGCTTCAAAGCGGCGCTGTTTTTTGCCGCTCCCGCTTCTCCAGGCGTGCAATTCCCACGGTCCCCGCGGCTAATCCCAGCAAAATAGGCACCATGGCCATCTTGTAAGCCCCCACAGAATAAAGCTTTTGAGCGATATTCCCGCCCCCATGTAGGTCCTAAACAAGGCCCATCACTGGCAGGTAAACCAAACCGCTCAGCATGTTGATGGAATTCACAACACCCATCATGACGCCCCCCTGAGCCCGAGGTGCCTTCAAAAGCACAGTGGTAAAAATAAGAACTTGGAAGGCACAGAAAATCCCCAGAACGAATCCAAGAGCCAAAGTAATTCCATAAGAAAAGCCACAGAAAGCCATTAAGGAGAAGGTTAAAAGCATGGCCATGCCCGCGATCCCAATCAGCCTCAAGGGATGACCGTATCTTTCAGCCAACCAACCCAGAATCGGCCCCCCCGCAGCCATTCCCACATAGATAATGACAGCGGCATTGGCGGCCTCTCCATAAGCCCATCCCCGCACCTTTATAAAGTAAGACACGCCCCACACATCTGCAAAGGCACAGAAAGGCCCCGTGAGAAGCGCCCCGCTTACGGCAATCCATAAAATGCCCCCCGCCCTGGCCGATCCATAAAGAGACCGTAAACCGGCAAGGGTGAAAGAGCTGTCCCCGGGCGCCTCGGGCCGGGAGCGCACAAACATGATGATAAGCAAGGCCAGCACCCAGGCGAACAGAGCCAGAAAAGAAAGTGTCTTTTGCCAGCCCAATACTGTGCAAATGGCGGTAAGCGGCTTGCCCCCCGCAAAAGCCCCCAACAAACCGATGGTAATGCTGATCCCCATGAAAAAAGAAAATGACCGATCCGAGGCTCGCGAGCGCAAAAGCTTGGCCACAGAAATTAAAGCACAGGCGGACCCCAGCCCTATGATCAGGCGCGCCCCCAAGGCTGCCATCCACTGGTCCGTACAAGCAAAAACATAGGCGCCCGTCCCACAGAGAGCAGCGCCCGCGCCGGCCACATAGCGAGGGCCCCAGCGGTCAAGAAGCAGCCCCGCTGGAATTTGCATGGAGGCATAACCCAGATAGTAAACCGACGTTAAGAGACCGAACAGCGTAGCGGGGATGCCGAAGTGCCCCAGGATGCTCTCAGCCATAACCCCAGGTGACACCCGAAGAATAAATTGAAAAGCAAAGAAAAGCACCAACGGCGCCCACATGGCGCCAGTCTTTTTGTCCATTAAAGAGTCCTTCTCTGGCCACACGGGCCTATATAAAGTTTTTACTTGAAATTATCTAAAAACTTAAAGCTTTATACTAACGAATACTTAATTTTTACATAAAAGGCTGGGCGGCAAGTGCGTTCCGTAGACCACCCGTCCGATCTTCATAGCCCGTCCCTCCCCCTGTGTCAATCGCTGCACCTACCCATCCCTGGCGCCGATCACTCCCCTCAGCGTCTCTGGAGCGCACAGCAGACTTGAAGCAGCCTCGATTCCTGTGTATAAAAGTAGACGTTTATAAAACCCTGAAGGAATTTGGCTCAGACTATGAAATTAGATTTCCGTAACATGAAAAAGACTCTTTTCGCATCTTTGATACATTTGTCTCTGGGGCTTGCGCTTTTGGCCCCCGGGGTTTTGAAGGCTTCGCTCAATCCAACCCTCGAGGATTGGCGCCCCCTGCTGAACACCATCCGAAATTCCTTGAAACAGTCTCCCGTGCTGGAGCCCTCCTCTGAAAGCTCTCTGCAGAAAAGCTTCCAAGCCTGTACCTCTTACAAAAGCGAACTTATCCGAAACCTCGCCCTCCTCACCGAAAAAGTGCAAAAAGCCAGAAAAGACGACACAGATGACCGTCGCCTAGAGAATATTGCAGCCTGGACCACCCTAAACACTGCCCATCAGTTTTTAGAGAAATGGACCCTAGATAATAAACAAATCCTCAGCTTCGAGCAGTTTAAGACTCTACAGAAGGCGGAGAAGCTGGTAAAAGACCTGGGTTTTAAAGAGATCTGGCTGAGCGGCCATGACCTGGCTACCCTCGTGCGCAAGGCTATGATAAGCAACGTGGATTTGCTTGAAGAATATACGTGTGCTCATGCCCATTGGGCGCCAAATAATAGTTTAAAAAACGTCCTGGAGATTAAGTGCGGATCCATTAGTGCGTGCGCATGTAAGCCCGAAAACGGGCATTCCGCCAAGAAAGGTTTATGTACGATTGACACTTTGAAAAAGATTTTAGAAGAATTCAAAGACAAAGCTTTCTCTTTCACGGAGAGCTCAGGCGGCGCTGCACAGGGGGGGACGACTTCTTTCTCAAACAGCTTAGCGCGACAAATAGATGAGGTGGAAGTCGAGCTTTATTTAAGAGTGAGCCCCTCTATAAAAGCTTACGGCCAGGCTATTCGCGCTACGGGCAACGGCGGTCAGGGCTGCATCTGTGTGATTTGTAGATAAAACCACATAATACCCGTGTGTAATACCCTATGCTCAAGCTTTAGACCCCCAACAAGGAGAACTTTACATGCTTAAAAGCCGCCCGGTGTGCACCATAGTAGGCCCCAAAGTTTCTTATCTTTTGGTTTGGGCCGCCTTGTGTTTGTGGGGCCCAGGGGCTTTGGCTGCTCCCGACCCAGACTTTGAAGCCACCAAGACCTCCCTCCGAAATCTGATTAAAGAGGCCCCCACCCATACCCTGGATTTGTCCAGCCTAGAGAAGGCCCAAGAGAGCGCAAAGGCTGCTTCCTCCTGTCTCGAAACCCTCAGCAGACTGGCCTGCCTATGTGTTGAGCAAAAGAGCCCCCCCTTGGAAAACGACCTGGCCACACTTCTGAAAGCCACAGCCAAGTGCCTTCAAGAGGTGAAGGATAGCCCTTACAGAATCCTCAGCTTTACGCAATTCGCGGCTCTCCAAAAAATTGACCAGAAACTTAAGGAAGATGTTGAAGAAAAGTTAAGAAACCCTCTCCATGCCACGCCATCCCCTCGCTTACTTTGGACGATTGTTAAAGAGGATTTTTGGACCGGTGTTACGGTGAAAAAAGGTGATACGTCCTTAGTGATCGAACGTGGAAACTTAGTTTCCTATCGAGTCTGCCATCCCGGAACGCAAGCTTTAGATATAAAAGATCCAGAACAGAAACATCTTAAAAACAAGCTTACAGACTTCTTTCAAGCGCGCGGTATCCAAGACCCCACACTTCAGGATTTGCAAGAGCTGGAGAACGTCCTGGCTTCAACTTTGAAGCAAGATTCTCAAAAGGCTAATCTCAAAAGCGACGACGTGAAAGTGGGCCAGCATAATTTGAAGATAGACGGGGGGAATATTCTTTCCTATCGTACAGGCCATCAGGAGACCCTTATATTGGATCTCCGCAACCCACAGAACCTCCATATCAAAGGCAAGCTTTTAAAATTCTTTAAAGAAAACGACGTCCCAAACCCCACGGATGAAGATTTGCAAGCTTTAGAGGACATTTTGGCCAAACAACATCGGCAGGCCACTAAACGCGAAATATGGACAAAGCCTCTTTCGGTGGCCCCAACCTCCAAAACTTCTAAAGACCAAGCGACCCAACACCACTGGACAGCCCAGGCTTTGTATGAGGCCTTTCATAATGAAGATCGCTACCAGAACACTCCTAAGCAGAAGGAGATAAAAACCATTTGGACAGAGGATGCTGTGAGGTTTGCTATAAGGAGCCTTGCCCTTCAACAAGAAAACCCTGAAGAAAAACCCCTTAAGGATGCTCTCAAAGAATACTTCTCAGACATGAATAAAAGGTTGGATCCTGATCTGCAAAAGCGTTTCAACCTTCTGTTCGTAAGTACTTTCAACGCAACCGGCTTGCTGGAGGTGAATGACCAGATTCTGTCCTTTCTGAATGGTGAAAAGCTTAATACCAATGGTGACTTGCTTCCTTGTCCACGCCCTTATTTGGCGGTGCGCGATTCCTTTTTAATTCAATTGAACAAGGAGTTTGCCAAAGACCCTGACACCCAACCGCTTATTTCAGATCCAGAAATTTCCGCAGCCACCACATTTTCAGATAAAGTAGGAAAAGTCCTGTGCAGCCAAGGCACCCAGTGTGAGGCGCAGCCACGCTCGGACCAGGTAATCATCCAAGAGGCTTTTGACGCCGCCCGGGGGGACGAAGACCTAATGAGCAGCTTCAAAATGTTCTACAGGCTCACCTCAGGCCATCAACACGAGGGCTCCCCTGTAAAACGGCAAAATTGCGCAAATCTGGATATAACCATGCGGAAAGCCTTTCATGCAAGCCATACACCGTTTCCCACTAGAGACCAAATGGAAGCCTTAGAGAGGCTTTTAGAACAGCACCTGGCTCAACAAAAAACAAAATCCTAAAAACTGAGCTTTTGGAGAGTGGCCACACGTTCTCTAGTTTGAGGACCCTGGGTCACACTTTGCAAAACCCCCTGGCCTACGAAGAAGCCCCCCCCTATTCGGCATCCAGCCTTATTAGGTAATAAGATTTGTACCATTGCAGAAACTTTTTCACCCCTTCTTCGATGGGAGTCTGGGGGTCAAAGCCCAGCTCGCAGCGGGCCCTTGAAATATCAGACAGAGCCGCGGGAATGTCACCGGCCTGCATGGGTAAATACTCAAGGATGGCCTTTCTACCTAATCCTTCTTCAATATGCCGGATGTAATCGGCCAGCGGCTGAAGCGTACTGTTCCCCAGGTTATAGATACGATGCCGATCCGTCCCCTGGTCTTCGGGGGGGGGTGTGGCCAGGGCCGCCAGCGTCCCTTCCACAATATCGTCCACGTAAGTAAAGTCCCGGCGCATGGCCCCATGATTAAAAACAGGCACAGGCTCGCCTGCTAGAATTTTCCGGGTGAAGATAAAGAGCGCCATATCAGGACGGCCCCACGGACCATACACGCTGAAGTAGCGCAGGCCCACAGCGGGCAAGCGAAAAAGGTGAGAATAGGCCCTGGTCATCAGCTCATCACATTTCTTGGTGGCGGCATAAAGAGCCATGGGAGCATCGGTCCTGTCCTCTTCAGAGAAGGGCATTTTTTCATTGGAGCCGTAAACCGAGGAAGAGCTGGCGTAGACAAAATTCTGCACGGGTGTAGAGGAATGACGAGCCAATTCCAGCAGCACCAGCTGCCCCATGATGTTGGTATCCACGTAAGAGTAAGGATTTTCCAAAGAATAGCGAACCCCTGCCTGGGCGGCCAGATGCGCCACGTGTGTAATAGCGGGATGCGCTTCCGACCAGATGGCGTTCATGGCTTCGCGATCCTGGATCCAGGCTTTTTTAAAAAGGAAAAGGCTGGGATATTTTTTTTCCAGCTGGAGGATTCGGTTTTTCTTAAGTTGAGGGTCATAGTAGTCATTAAGGGCATCCACCCCTATGACCTTTTTCCCCATGGCCAGAAGAGCGCTGCACAGGTGAAATCCGATGAACCCAGCCGCTCCCGTCACCAAGACAGTCCCGCAGAGGGATGCCTGAAATTTCTGGGCTCCTACCCTTAAGCTCATATCCCTGTCTCCACCCTTTTTCAAGCCCCAGCCGGCTTCCCCTCCAGGAACCCAACGACTCCCTCCTTGCCCAAACGCTGGGCCACATTATTCATGTTAACGCAAGAGCTTTTACAGGTTTGCGCATACTGTTGCCACTTTTCATAGCAGTTCTCTTTTGTATTATCACACAAATCTCTCAGATTGGCTGCAAGGAGGCGCAGGCATTTTTCTTGGTTATAATCGCAGCGCGCGCAATCTTCGCCACAAAAGGTCGAGATGGGGTTGGGGGCCACGGGCGCGGCTCGAATCTGGGGAACAGGCACTTCGCTGCTATCACTGCACCCCCCCAGGGAAAGTCCCCCCATAAGGAGGGTGGCTGCTGCAAAGATCCTACGTCGTGCAGCACTGGGTTTTTCTGGGCGATACGCATTGTTCATACTGTGCATATACCACAAAAGGGTCTCCCAAGAGAACCCTAGACCGCACCCAACTTTACGGCGAACCCCAAAGGAGAGAGCTCTTATCTTCTGGCTCCGTTTAGCAGCACAAAAACCCTAAGCCTGCTGGCCAAGTTCCCCTGACCCTGCTGGTCCACCGTTTCCAACAATCGTGTCAGGGAAAGCCCTTGCTGCAAGGCTATTTCCTCAAGCGCGCTCCAGAATTCTGGCTCTAGCCTAACGGAGGTGGGATGGGAAAACAGGCAGAAGGATCTTTTTTTCAACATAGCTCATGCAAACTCTCAACTGGAAAATCTCAGGTCGCGCCTTCTTGCTGGCTCAAGAAGCAATGGCCGCCGAAGACGCGGCGTGGCCCCTGGGTAAGCCCCTCCCCCCTATCTTAACCTTTGACAGCTTGCTTTGCCAGAGCCCTGAAGCCTTCCTTGACCCTCGTTTCATAAATCTTAAATCCATGGGAAAAGATCGAAGACACAGAGCCCCCTGCCACCCCCTAATTAAAAAATAAAAAACATCCCACGGTATCTCATTTTATTTACCTCAATAGGGGCTGGGCCTAAAGGGAAAATTACTTGCTCAAATATGGTTCATCTATACTAAGAAATACTTGTTTTTAAATAAAACCCCAAATATTTCCCAATAATTATACAAAAATCCATTGACTCCCATATGATCCCATGATATCCCATAAGAAGAGGGTTAACACGCACACGTACGTCGGGACATGTCACTTTTTTTATCCACCTATATTAACAAGATAGACGCCAAGGGCCGTGTTTCCTTGCCAGCAGCCTTCCGCAGCACTTTGGCCCTGTCTGGCCAAGAGGGCCTGGTCCTCTTTAAATCCTACACCCACCCAGCTTTGGAAGGCTGTACTTATGCGCGCATGAGCCAGCTCAGCCACAGCCTGGACCACATGGACCTATTTTCCACAGCCCACGACAGCCTGGCTTCCACTCTCTTTGCGGATGCTCTTCATTTGACCTGGGATCAGGATGGCCGCATTCTTCTGCCCCGAGGTTTCCTAGAGCATGCTCGTCTGGAAGATCAAATCGCCTTCGTGGGACGCGGCGCCACTTTCCAACTATGGGCGCCTGGGATTTTTCAGAACCATCAAGAGCAAGCAAGAGAACATATCAAAAACAAAGGCCTGACCCTCAGGATCGACAATTCCTCAGATTCTTGCAAGGAGCCAAGGCCATGAAGGAGGGCCTGCACACACCTGTCATGCTGCCTGAAGTACTGGCCTGGCTTGCACCGCACCCGGGGGGCGTGTATGTGGATGGCACCTTCGGCAGGGGGGGATATAGCCTCGGCATCCTGGGGACATGCGCTTGCACAGTTTATGGCATTGATCAGGACCCAGAGGCTGTGCAAGCAGGGCACGCCTTAAAAAAATCCCATCCTTCTCTCCATATCTTGGAGGGCAATTTTTCCCACATGGATAGCCTATTACACACAGAGCACGTCTCCCAAGTGGATGGCGTCGTTCTTGACTTGGGCGCCTCCTCCCCCCAGCTGGATAGCCCAGAGCGCGGGTTCTCCTTCCAAAAAGACGGTCCTCTAGACATGCGGATGACGGGCAGCGGCCCCAGCGCCGCCGACGTGGTCAATACGTACAGGGAAGATGACCTGGCGGATCTCATCTGGCGCTACGGCGAGGAGCCCTTCTCCCGACGCATAGCCCACGCCATCGTTAAAATGAGACGCGAGA